>DNWZ01000085.1 GCA_003506095.1 Planctomycetaceae bacterium
CGCAAAATCGCTCGCTTGATCGAAACGGTCGCCAATCGCTTGGGCCACGATGCCGTGGTGGGCGTTTTGCCGACGGAACATCCGCGTCCCGAGTCGGCTTATGTGCTCAAGCCGCTGGCCGGTCGCGGTGACAACCCGTTGTTGCGGCGGGGTGGCACAGGACGCGGCAATGCGAGTCGTGGCGGTTCAAAGCCGGCCTTGAAGTCGCCTCGACGTTCGGTCGCCCAGCCCGCGATCGGTCCGTTGCCGTCGGACCCGCTGCGCCGACCGCTGAGTCTCTATCAGCCGCCGGTGCCGATCGAAGTGTCGGAATCGAAGGCCGATGGCGGTGTGCAAGAAGTTCGCTTTGCCACGGATTCGAAAAATAATGCAAGCCACGGCAGTCCGACTCGTACCTATCGAGTCTTACGCTGTTGGGGCCCCGAAAGAATCGAAAATCGAACGCCGTCTGTGGGGCGAGAAATTCGAGATTACTATCGCGTCGAAATCGAAGGCGGCGGATGGTTGTGGCTGTTCAGGCAATGGCGGTACGGCGAAGCGGAAAGCTGGTTTTTGCACGGCAGATTCGGATAATCGAAGGCGGCTTTACGAACCGATGCCGATTCGCCACATTTTTCGGCATGTTAAACCACGAAGCCTACCAACTCTGCGTCCGCTCCACCGCTCGCTGCGAAACGCTGCGGATCGCGACAACCGAAATCGACGGCGCTAAACTGATCGACGCCGGCGTGTCTGTAACGGGATCGACCGAAGCGGGATTGATCATGGCTCGCGTCTGCTTGGGCGACGCGGCCGAAGTCACGATCGTCAACGAAAACGCCGATCGTTTTTGCAGCGACGTTTCCGTGATGGTTCGCACTGATAACCCGGTCCGAGCCTGCTTGGGCGGCCAGTATGCGGGGTGGCCCGTGTCGGTCGACAAGTTTTTTGCGATGGGCAGCGGACCGATGCGAATGGCACGAGGTCGCGAAGCGGTGCTGGAACAGCTCGGGTTGATCGAATCGCCCGATCATATCGCCGGCGTGCTCGAATCGGGCACATTGCCCACTGCCGATGTGATGCAAGCGATCGCAGCGGATTGTGGCGTCGCGCCGGATCGGTTGGCGATCATGATCGCCCCAGCAGGTTCGTTGGCCGGGACGGTTCAGGTCGTCGCACGCAGCGTCGAGACGGCTCTGCACAAATTGCACGAACTCGACTTCGATGTCCAAACCATCTTCTCCGCCGTCGGCGTCGCACCGCTCGCACCGCCGGCCAAACCGAGCGATACGATCGGCGGCATCGGTCGCACCAACGACGCGATCCTGTATGGTGGTCGAGTGACGTTGTGGGTCGATTGCGAACAGGATGCGGTCGATGCGGTGGCCGAGTCGGTGCCCAGTTCGGCGTCCAAAGATCACGGCCGACCGTTCGCAGCAATCTTTAAAGATTATGAGTATGACTTTTATAAGGTCGATCCTCATTTGTTCAGCCCCGCGGTGGTCCAGATTATCAATCGTAGGACCGGAAAATCACGCCGCTTCGGATCGATCGAGACCGACATTCTGCGGGCCTCGTTCGGCTTATGATGCCACTGAACTCCGATCCTCCAACATCCAAGAAAACTTCAGGCAGGCTGTTAGCCTTGGGGCCTGACGAAGGTTGGCATGCGGACCAACTGAGATCTGCTGCCACGCGTTTGGGCCGCCAACTGGTTTATGCACCTTACGAATCGTTGCAATCGACGATCAAGAATGGTCCCGCGACAACCACATGTGCCGCCGGCGACTTATGTGATTTTGATGCCGTGATCTGTCGCACCATGCCAGCGGGGACGCTCGAGCAAATCACCTTTCGCTTAGCAACCTTGCACGCCGCAGAAACGCAAGGCGTTCGCATCATCAACCCGCCACGAACGTTGGAATTAGCGATCGACAAATACGCGACGCTGGCCATTGTCGCTTCGCTCGGTTATCGAATTCCCGACACCACGGTCGCCCAGTCGCGAAAAGACGCCCTGGCGGCATTTGATTCGTTCGGCGGCGATGTCGTGGTGAAGCCGATCTTTGGTGGCGAAGGGCGCGGCGTGATGCGGATTCACGACCGCCAATTGGCTTGGTACACGTTCTCGACGCTCGAACAATTGGGCGCGGTGCTGTATGTCCAAAAGTTTGTGCCGCCCGGTGGTCGCGACACTCGCATGTTGGTCATCGGCGATTCGGTCATCGGCATCCGACGTGTCAATCCGAACGATTTCCGCACCAATGTCGCCGGTGGTGCGACCGGCACTCCGGTTGAACTTTCGCCCGCGATGGTCGCTGCGGCACGGCGAATCGCAAACGCCCTGTCGTTGGTGATCGGATCAGTCGATGTGATCGATTGTTTGCCGCAGCAGTCATCTACCAGTGACAATGGTGACAGCGAAATCGACGGTGTGGTGGTGGAAGTCAACGGAGTGCCCGGTTGGAAAGGGGCTCAGGGTTGTTTGGACATTGACTTAGCCGAAACAATGATCCGTTGTGTGATCGATTTGGCAGCGTCCACGTCAACGCATCCACAATCGCCGAAGAATTGGGCGACGTGGGACAGTGCAAACAGCAATCACATCGCGACACGCTCAACAACCACCGACCGCCCCGAACAAAATTGCGAACGCACGTGAACGACGAACATTGCAACCACGACGATCACGACCATGCATGCGATGGCGAAAGCGGCCATGCATGCGATGGTGAAAGCGGACGTGCGCGCCGATCGCCATGCGGTGATAATGTCGCGGCGCGATTATCGATGTGGGCCAAACGAGTGCCTGGCGCGATCGCGATCGCTGAACCCGCAGGGCCCGTGCAAGCCGATTCCGCTCGTTCTTATAACCTAACAACCTATAAAGAGTTGGACGAACAAAGCGACCGCATCGCTTTGGGGCTGATCCGCTGGGGCGTTCGTCCTGGCATGCGAATCGTGATGCTGGTACCGTTCGGTGCGATGTTCATTCGGCTGACGTTCGCGCTTCTAAAAGCCGGTGCGGTGGTCGTGTTGATCGATCCCGGCATGGGGCGTAAACACCTGGTCAAATGCCTCAGCGAATCCGAGCCCGACGGATTCGTCGGCATCCCCAAGGCGCAAGCGATCCGCACGCTGCTGCGCGGTCGCTTTCCCAATGCTTGCTGGAACGTTACCGTTGGTCGTCGTTGGTTTTGGGGCGGCAAAACCTTGCAATGGATCGAATCTCATGGCCAGGAGGCATCCAAGCACGGAATCGAACTGCCCAAAGTCACGCTCGATGACGACGCCGCGATCATCTTCACCACCGGCAGCACCGGTCCACCCAAAGGAGTCGCGTACACCCAGGGTACGTTCAACGCCCAAGTTGATATGATTCGCGATCGTTATGACATCAAGCCTGGGACACGCGACTTAGCATGTTTCCCGCTCTTTGGGTTATATGATAATGTCATGGGTGCAACGACGATCATTCCAGACATGGATCCGACGCGTCCCGCCGATGTAAACCCGCAGCGGCTTTTCGAAGCGGTCGAGCAATGGGAGATCGATCAAGCGTTCGGCTCGCCAGCACTTTGGCATCGCGTCGTCTCGTGGTGTGAAGAGACGGGAAAGGGTTTTCCGACATTGCGGCGAGTTTTATCGGCTGGGGCACCGGTGCCNNTGCCGCTGGCGTCGATCGAATCACGCCAAGTGATCGCCGAAACCGGGCCCGCGTCGGCAAAAGGCCGTGGCGTTTGTGTCGGCACGCGGTTTGACGGTATCCAGTGGAAAGTGATCGAAATCAACGACGGCCCCATCGCATCGATCGACCAGACGACCGAAATGCCGCCGGGGAAGATTGGTGAATTGATGGTCAGCGGCCGTGTGGTCACGCGTCGATATGCCGTTCGCCAGGATCAAAATGCGCTGCATAAGGTGGATGATGGCAACGACATTTGGCACCGCATGGGCGACGTCGGATATTTAGATGATAACGACCAATTTTGGTTTTGTGGTCGTAAGGCGCATCGCATTCGCAATGGCAAGAAAACATGGTATACGATTCCCTGCGAAGCGATCTTTAATTCGCACCCTGCGATCTATCGCAGCGCACTTGTCGGGTTGGGGCAACCAGGATCGCAATCACCCGTGATCATCGTCGAACCGCATGAATCGCAGCGTCCAAAGGGTGCTGTTGCCGAATCGGAACTGGTCGCACAATTGCGAGATTTGGCGATACGAAATCCATTGACCCAGCGGATCGAAGACATTCGCATACATCCTGGAAAACTGCCGGTTGACATTCGGCATAACAGTAAGATTTTTCGCGAGCAGTTGTCGGTTATGGTCAACGGTTGATTGTGACCCAAGTTCGTAGTCCCGCCTTTACGCCGGACCACGAACGGGGATCAACCTACAGGCGGCGCAACGAGTGGGTTTAACTCAACCATGTCACCTAAAACCAACGGCGATGGACGAACCACTTCATCATTCACCTGCATTTCATCACCCTCGAAATCATAAACGAAACCGCCGCGTGGATCCCAATCAATCACGACGCGCGAAACCGGTTCACCCTCGACATTCCTTGCAAGCAGTTCAGCCGAAAGCTCTGGCAAAATATGTTGTTCGATCACCTGATCGACCTTGCGAGCCCCAGTGTCGACCGAAACACACATCTTTGCCAACGCTTCGATCAAGCTGTCGGTGAACAGCAACTCGGCCTTGTGATTCTCCTGCATCCGCCGAACCACCTTGCCAAGCTTCAATCGTGAAATCCGTCCCAGAACATCGGTGTCCAACGGGAAATACGGCAACACCGTGATTCGCCCCAGGAATGCCGGCTTGAAAGTCTTCAGCAACTCTTCGTGCAACGCATCCTTCAATTCCGCAATGCTCGGCTTGCGTCCACCATCGCACATCCTGGCGATCAAATCGGTTCCCGCGTTCGTCGTAATCACGATCACCGTATTCTTGAAATCAATATCACGACCCTGGCCATCTTTCATCATCCCTTTATCAAAGACTTGATAGAAAACGTCTTGCACACCGCTGTGCGATTTCTCAAGCTCGTCCAGCAAAACCACTGAATAAGGTTTGCGTCGAACTGCTTCGGTCAGCACACCGCCTTCGCCATAGCCAACGTATCCCGGGGGCGATCCCATCAGCAGCGATACCTTATGCTCTTCCTTAAACTCCGACATATTGATTGTGGTCAATTGCTGGGTGCCACCATACAGCGTGTCGGCTAATGCCAAAGCCGTTTCGGTCTTTCCGACACCTGAAGTTCCCGCCAACATAAACACACCGATCGGTTTGCCCGGATCGCCAAGGCCGGCGCGTGCCGTGCGGATATGTTTTGCGATTTCGTCCAATGCATGCGATTGTCCAACTACCGATTCTTCCAGCCGATCCTTCAAGTGCAAAACAGCTTCGGTTTGATCAGTGCTCATCCGGCCCAGCGGAATGCCGGTCCAAGCCGCCACAGTCGCAGCGACCGATTGTGTATCGACGTCGACGTAAATCAACGGTTCGTCACCTTGCAGTTCACCGAGCTGTTTCTCCAACAAGATCAGCTCGGCTTTCAGCGTTTCAACCGAAACAGCGGCGGAAGGCGAATCTGTATTCACCGGAGGATCGCATTCAGCATTGGTCCGTGTTTGACGATCGATCTGGCGTTGCAGAGTCAGAATCTGGTCAACCAATGTCGACTCGGCTTTCAGACGCTCTTCCAGTTCGTCCAGCGTCACTTGAACCGATTGAAGCTTCGATTCGATTTCAGAAATCGCGTCCGAGTGCTCCGCGCCCAAACGCTCTTCATCTTTCAGACGGTCGATCCTTCCGGTCAATTGTTCGCGAAGAGCACGAGAATCTTCGATCGGCCCAGGCGTACTCTTTTGACTGGCCGAAATCCGCGCGCATGCCGTATCGAGTACACTGACCGCTTTATCGGGCAACTGACGCCCCGTGATGTAGCGACTTGAAAGCGCAACGGCCGCATCAATCGCTTCATCGAGAATCCGAACGTTATGATGTTTTTCTAACTTCGTGGCGACGCCGCGCAACATCGCCTTCGCAACTTCCTGTGATGGTTCTTCGACCTTCACGACTTGAAAGCGTCGGGTCAACGCAGCGTCTTTTTCGAAATACTTCTTATACTCCGCCCATGTTGTCGCTGCGATGGTGCGCAGTTCGCCACGCGCCAAGGCGGGTTTCAACAGGTTTGCCGCATCGCCGTTGCCCGCTTCGCCACCGGCACCGATCAACGTGTGCGCTTCGTCGATCATCAAAATGATCGGAATCGGGCTCGCACCCACCTCGCTCAAGATCGACTTCAACCGATTCTCGAACTCACCCTTTATTCCCGCCCCTGCTTCCAATTGCCCAAGGTCCAAAGCTCGGATCGAGATTCCACGCAGTGGTTCAGGAACATCGCCCTGCACGACCTTCAACGCAAACCCTTCGACGACCGCCGTTTTTCCAACGCCCGGTTCGCCGGTCAGGATCGGATTGTTCTGGCGACGACGCAGAAGGATATCCATCAATTGACGAATCTCAGCGTCGCGTCCCAGCACCGGATCGATTTTGCCGTCACGTGCCTGCTGGGTCAAATCGACCGTGAATCGATCGAGGTTAGGTGTTTTGCTGGACGTTGCCATTCCATCTTTCCCAACACCATTCACGTTTGAATCGTTGCCAACCATCATACCAGCAGGCATCGCCGACCTCGCTTCGGCGCTACGTGACGTGACTGCGGTTAAACAGTCGGTGATCGCGTCGGGCGAGACGTTTGCCAGCAACTGAACAAGCGGCGTGCCAACATCAAAATGCAAGGGATCGCGAACGATGGCGGCCAAGAGGTGTGACGATCGTACTTGGGATGCGCCGTACTGGACCGAAGCGAGCATCCAGGCATCCTTCAACAATTCGACCGTCTGGTTGCTCAAACTGGGCGATCGTCCGTTGCCGGTTCGCATTTTGTCGAGAATCCCTTCGACGACCGATTGGAACCGTAAAACATCGATCCCAAAGTGTCGCAACACAAGTGGAATATCGCTATCGGTTTCGCCGACCAATTTCAACAACAGGTGCTCGATCTCGACGTGATAATGCGTTCGAGAAAGACAGAGCCCCGCAGCCGATTCGAGTGAGCGTCGAGTTGTATCGTTCAGTTTACCGATCAACGACTTTAATTGAACCGATGCCATGTCATTCGTTCTTCGTTCTTGGTTTATTGTTTCAGTCAACTATCTTCAAATCTTGAATCTCAAAACATCATGGTCGTCAAAGCGACCGCTGCCCCGATTGTCAAATAAATCGCCACCGCCATCGAACGCTGCCATCGATCCCGATCACGTCGCTGTTGTGACCACTGCACTTCATTTTGCATGTCCAAGATCAACGGCACGATTCCTTCACAGAAAGCTTGCTTACTGGCGTGACCAGCCATTCCGGTAGCCGCCAGAAAACAGCCACGGATGCGCAATCGATTTCCCATGCTTGCAACCGAGCGTCTCAGCATCCGAGACATGCCGTCACCGCGGTCTCGCATCTGCTGGATCAATCGTTGGATACGATGGTTGCCCATTCCCAATTCGCGGTCACTGGTCGCGTCTTGTAAGTCGCGACTCATCAGTCGATAACCCAGCGGCGGGAATAATTCGTTGCAAATCCAATGGGTTGCTTTGTCTAAACTCGCAGCCACCGATTCCGACTCGCTCGCAGGCACAGCCGGGAGGATCGCGCCCAGACGGCGATGACGTTGATTCTCAGGAAACCGATCCAAGAATGGCTGGCTCCCTTCGCACAAATCGAAATCACAAAAGATCACTTGCAACGATAATTGCGAATCGGTCGAATCAACAATCGTTTTAAGATCCCGTTCGAGACGCATTCCAACATGGTCAGATGATTCGACATTGTCACAGGCTGGCAATGGGATCAGCGCTAGAACACCATTGATCGGACAGTAAGGTTCGCGCAGCGTAACGATCTCTTGACACAGCGTTTCCAAACGTTCCAGCAACGCATCCGCATCACTGGCATCTAATCGCATTTCCTGTGGACGTGACTTGCGAGGTTGCAACACCGAAACGGCCATCGTTTCAATCTGTTGAAGCGTATCCTGAACCCGCTGAATGGTCGTATCACCCGATGACACAATCCTCTCAGCCGCGGGTGCATCTCCCACCATCGTCGCAGTTGCGGAAACACCGAACGACGCAACGTTCGATCCACCTGATTGCACAGCAACTTCAAACGCGGGCGTTGCAACTTTTGCTGATTCCGCCGATGTGCGCGCTGCAACACCACTTCGCCAGGCTGGTTGTGCCTGGCGAATTGTCGCATCATGACTCGATCGTGTTTCGGCGTTACATCGATTCGTCGCTGTTTTCAGCAGCGAGCTCGCTGACTTGCGCGCATAATGTCCCACTAAGCTCGAGTCGCGACAACAGACATAGATTGCGTCGCGATTTCCGCAAACTTGTACCGGTTCGTCAGCTTCCTCCGCCGACGGCAACACCGCCAGATCGATGTGGCTGGATGAAAAGAATTCACGAATCCCACCCGCAGGAGAACCTAAAATCAAATAGATCGGCGTTTGGCGAGGATCGATCCCTGCTCGTGTGAATCGGTCCAGCCCATCACGAAGTGCTGACGTCACGGAATCAAACAGAGGTTTCTCGGTAGGCTGCCGAAGTGTTCTTGCCACAAACCAGGCTGACCACGCGGTTGAATACCCGAGGATACCAACCATTGGAAGCCAAAGTGAGCGTATCATCGGCGACGATGAACGTACGAAGGTATCGAGTTGAAAGTATATCTGCGCAGCGACAAGACCACAGAGCACCAGCGACGCGAATGCAACGTGAATGCCGATCACGACACGACGCTTCCATTTACTGTCTGCGTGCTTCAATGCAATCACCGGCGCGAACGCAGCGACGATTCCATCAACCATTCGAAAGAGCGATTTTTGTATCAGTGCAATCATGTTCGTTCTCGCTGGCGATCAATCGCGTTTATCGGGTCCATGCTGTGACAAGCAGATATGACATCACCGGCAACAAAACAACCGCTGACGTCCAGGCCGCGTGGCTGGCATGACGTAAACGCTTGGTTCCAAGCAGTGGCGGAACATCTGTCATCGGTGCCAAGTCGTTGGCGAACGGAAGACGCAGTTCAGGAACTAATCCAAGCGTTAACCGACACCGTTGCATCCATGCCAGTAACTTGCCAGGCTCACTACTAAATTGCCCGGAAAATCCAAAGCTTGCACAAAGGTAGAAAACAGCGACATCGTCCTGTAAACCAATCGTTTCAGCTAGTTCCGATTGACGCCAGAACATCCAAGCGCGATCGTTGGTCCCGAATAATGAACCTTCTAGCTTCATTTCGTTCCACACAGAACCGACCACCGCGTCGGCCGTCATGATCTCATCAATCCAGCAGGCCAGCGGATAGCTTAAGCCCAAGTAATCGGTACTGCGTTGGCGATTGAACCGCTCTTCACCGTTCCGAACACGATTCAGCAGTTCTTTCAATTCATTGCGAACCGTCAGAAGGTCGTCCACATGACCAAGCGAGATGGCCTCGCGAAGACGCAGTGTGCGATCAAAAATCGGCTCAACCAGGTTGGCAGTGGAAGGTTGCATGCTTGGTATTGCATCGCATGGGGCTGGGGATCGTGGCAGGTGCGAAGAAAGCTAGGTCACGCCCAGCAGTGCGGCAAAGTTTAAGGCAGCATGTTGCATAAAAACAAAATGCGTTGATCCGAACCGTCAAAAACGTGATCGCATCAAATACAAACCACGCAAAACCGGACCCCCCCTGCTAGCCTTCAGGTCGTCACTGCCAGGGTTGTGTTTAATCAAAAAATCGGCGAATAGTGAAGAATCGAACGTCCATTGATGCGCATTCAAGAAACGTTTTTCTGAAATATGCTCGCATCTATTGAGGGGTGGCAGCCATCCCTGGGTGGGTTCGCGGACGTACTCGTGCCGAACATCGATCGCAAGCAGCGGCGACGAACTGATGCCGCAGCCTCTGAAGGTTTCTTATAGCCATTTCACCAGAATGCAAGAGGTGATTGGGCTATCAAGAAGACTCTCGCCATCGCAGCGATGCGTAAAAAACACACTGCAAAAGAATCGATGGCCCGTTGGATAAAAAGAAACTGTGACAGCGAGATTTTTTGGCGTTTTTCCGTGACCTACTTTTGGACAACTTACGCGTGATCTGCGTCCGCGTCACCAATCGTCACTATGAGATTTCACGTGGCTTCCACTCGCCATTGCGCAATTATCGACATCGAACAACTGCTGCAGCCGATCAGTGATGATTGCCGTGGTGGCGATGTCAATGCGTACACACGAGAGCTGCGGCAACAGTTGAGCGAATTGCGTAACCCGCCACGTTCGGCCAATCCGGATGATCCCGAACAAGACGGCGGACTTGAACCGATCAATTGGAATGCCATCCTTCGGATATCATCCGATGCGTTGGCGCATACCACCAAAGATCTTCGCATCGCGTGCCATTTTACAGAAGCCGCATTGAACCTGAACGGATTGTCCGGTTTGTTAGAAGGGCTGACACTGATTCATCGTTTGGTTCAGAACTATTGGCAAGACCTAGCGCCGCAACTCGATTCGAATGATCCGGAAACACGCTGTGCGCCGCTTGAGAATTTACTGAACGACCCCGTCCACGGACCGCGGTTGCCCACCACAATTAGAAGCTTAAACCTTCTATCTATTGGCGAACTACGACTCAGCTTGTTAGTGGCGATGCGTCCCGACGATGATCTGACCGCCGCATCCATTGCAAGTTCACTGCGTCAGATCTCGGTCGATGATGCAAAGCAGTTATCGAACGACCTTGATGACTCAGTTCGAACGCTTGAAGCACTCCAGCACGATCTGATCGTTCGAATGTCGGACTATGCTCCTTCATTCAACCACCTCCAAGAATCACTCGGCCTGATTCGCCATTGGTTCGATAATGCATTGAAACAGCAACTACAAATTTGCGAACCAAACGCGAGCGAAACTGTGCAAAATTGCGGAACGGATGGATCCGTGACTGCATCGCACAGCAAAACGCAACCTACAAGAATCAACGCAGGATTTGGTAACGAACCAGACGCCGCCTTTCTTGCCGAGCAATCCATGCGAGTCCGCGCCGATGCCTACCGCCAGCTGACCGACGCAGCAAATGTGCTGCAGCGTATAGAACCTCACAGCCCGATACCTTATATGATCCATCGCGCTGTGCAGATGGGACAAATGCCATTCCCCAAGCTAATGTCTCAATGGGTTAAAGAAGAATCAACTCTTGAAATGTTCTGTCGCGAACTGGGTTTAACCAGCACCGATAGTCAAGAAACGAGAGCTGAAAGATGAATCGTTACTGCTTTCAATTAACGTTCGTGTCGCAAGCTGCGGCCGACATTCACACCTCGCTTTCATTTCAGGGAGCATCTGATGGCCGACAGTTTGCAACATTCGCTCGACCGCGTTCGACGCCCGCGTGTTCAAGTTACCTATGACGTTGAGACAGGGAACGCAATCCAACGCAAAGAATTGCCCTTCGTGGTTGGCGTAATGGCCGACCTTTCTGGCCAACCAAGCCAACCAGCCGCGCCAATGAAAACTCGTAAGTTTGTGCCGCTTGATCGCGACAATTTTCAAGACGTTTTGGCAAAGAGCAATGCTCGCATCGCTACTCGCGTTGACAACAAATTGGCCGACGACAATACACAATTGCCAGTCGTGTTGAACTTCCGATCGATGGAAGATTTTGAGCCAGAGCAAGTCGCAAAGCAGGTTCCCGTACTGCGTGAATTGCTAGAAATGCGAACTCAGTTATCCAACTTGCTCGGAAAGTTGGAAGGCAACGATAAGCTCGAACAATTGCTTAGCGAAGTAATCCAAAGCAGCGAAACGGCGAAGTCGCTTGCTACGGATCTGGGCGTTGAAGGCGATACCAAGTAGTCAAGTCGCGACGACCTGACTTTAAAGACAAACACTCACACACATGATAGGTACGTAAACATGTCACTCACCGAACTCCAGTCGTCCGGCGGCACAGCAGTTGCTGAACTTTCGCTGATCGACCAGATCCTAGATGAAACGCGTGCGCTAGATGACAGCGAACGTCAACGCAACCAAACATATATCGAACAATTTGTTCGAAAGGTTCTTGATGGCCAATCGACGGTCAGCCGCGATGTTGTAACCAGCATTACAAGCTGGATCGCAGATATCGACCACAAGCTTTCGCTGCAATTGAGCGAAGTGATGCACTGTGACGAGTTCCAGAAGTTAGAGGGAACTTGGCGCGGCCTGCACTATCTGACGCAAAACAGCGAAACCGGCACAAGCCTAAAGATTCGCGTCTTGAACGTTAAAAAGAACGAACTTCAAAAAGACCTGGAAAAGGCTGTTGAGTTCGACCAGAGCACGCTGTTCCGCAAGTGCTACGAAGAGGAATACGGTCAACTCGGTGGCGAGCCTTACGGCATGATGATCGGCGATTTTCACTTCAGCCGATCGGCAGACGATGTTAACTTGCTGCGTTTGATCAGCAACTGTGCCGCGGCCGCTCATGCTCCTTTCGTCGCTTCGGCGGACCCCAAGATGTTCAACATGGACAGCTTTACCGAACTGAGCGGTCCACGGGATTTGGCCAAGATTTTCCAAGGTGCTGACTATGCCGCTTGGCGCAGCTTCCGCGAAAGCGAAGACAGCCGATACGTCGCATTGACCCTTCCGAACGTTCTCGGACGTTTGCCTTATGGTCAAGACTTCAAGAAAGTTGAATCGTTCGACTTTGAAGAGCAAGTTGACGGAACCGATCACAACCAATACCTATGGATGAACTCGGCTTGGGCGTATGCGACTCGCATCACCGCTGCGTTCGCCAAGCACGGATGGGTTGCTCAGACGCGTGGCGTCGAAGGTGGTGGAAAAGTGGAAGGCCTGCCGGTCCACACGTTCCCAACCGACGATGGCGATGTCGCAATGAAGTGCCCAACGGAAATCGCAATCACCGATCGTCGCGAGTTCGAACTGTCTAGCCTCGGCTTCCTGCCACTGTTGCATTGCAAGAATACTGACTACGCAGCTTTCTTGGGTGCACAGAGTTGTCAGAAGCCGAAGGTTTACTTCGATGAAGACGCCAACGCAAACGCAGAGCTTTCCTCTAAGATCAATTACCTGATGTGCGTCAGTCGGTTTGCGCACTACTTGAAGGTGATGGCTCGCGACAAGATTGGTGCATCGATGGAGCGAGCTGAATGCCAAGAGTGGTTGAATGAATGGATCAGTAATTATGTCTGCGATCCAACGACCGCTGGTGACGAAACGAAGGCGGAGCGACCTTTAAGCGAAGCTCGTGTTCAAGTTTCCGAGATCCCAGGTCGTCCGGGTTGGTATGAAGCAGTCGCTTACTTACGTCCGCATTTCCAGATGGAAACTCTCGGTGCGTCGATGCGTTTAGTTGCTGAAGTGCCTAAGCAAGGCTAAAAAAGTCTATCTGATGAAGGGCCAATCCCTTTACCGGCAAGGCAATTTCTCTCACAAAAATAAACATTTTTTCATTTTAGGAACGTATCATGGCAGTTGACTATTTTTTGAAGATTGATGGCATCAAGGGCGAGTCGGAAGATGACAAGCATAAAGACGAGATCGAGTTGATCGATTTCGCCTGGAGCGAACAACAGAGCTACAATTTTGCTCAGGGTGGCGGCGGTGGTGGCGGCAAAGTGAAGATGGACAACTTCAAGTTCCGCACGTTCTTGAACAGCGCCTCGCCAGCCTTGATGCAGTCCTGTGCGGAAGGCTCACACATCAAAGACGCCGTATTCACATGCCGTAAGGCTGGTGGTGGCCAGAAGGATTACTACAAGGTCACACTTGAAGATGTAATCGTTGCATCATGCCAAATCACTGGCGGAAATGGCGAAATCGAAGAAGGTGGCTATGTGCAAGGCCATCCGGTTGAAGAAGTTTCGTTGAACTTCGGAAAGATCAAGTGGGAATATCATCCGCAGAAGTCGGACGGAACGCTCGATTCGGCTAAAACCGGCGGCTATGACTTGAAGAAAAACAAGCGAGTCTAATCGCTTGTAGGGACTGTAAGCGCTGCTCCCAACCCTAGCGATCATCGCCCGGGGTTGGGGAACCGCTGTTTAGACAGATGATCCCTCCGCATCGAACCGCCCCACTTTACTCCCCCCGACCAACCAGCATGACGCTTACAATCGACGCCTTGTTACTGCCATCGGTGTTTGATCGCCTGGCTGATCTGAGTTCGCAGGGGGCCGATTGCCCAGCTTGGTACGAAGTTCAATCACTTACCCGAGCTGTTCGTCGTGACCTAGAAGATTTACTGAACACCCAGCGTTCGATTCCAAATCTGGCGGTTGAGTATCCACGATTGTCGAAGTCCGTAATCGGATATGGGGTTCCCGATGCGTCGTCATTCGCATTGGATACGCCGCTGGGGCGTCGCCGTTTCGCAAGTGAGTTGTGCGAAGTGATCAAGACATTTGAACCTCGATTAATAGACGTCAAAATTGAGTTGGCCAGCGATCAAAAAAACAAGTTTCGTGAGCTGCGATTTCGCGTGATCGCTCGGCTGGTCGTCGAGTCGTCCCCGCAACTCGTGTTCGAATCGATACTGCATGTACCGACCGGCCAATTCACAGTTCAAGGGGGCGAGTGATGAGCCAAACTCTGTTCCAGTATTACGAGCGCGAACTGCAGTATCAACATGCGCAATCACGAGACTTTGCGAAACGATATCCTGCCGCGGCAGGACGTTTGCGAATGGATGCAACCGGCACTGGCGACCCGCACGTCGAACGCCTGATCCAGTCAATGTCGTTAATTGCCGCCCGCGTGCACAAGCGTCTTGACGACGACTTGCCGGAAATCACTGACGCGCTTTTGACCGTTTTGTATCCGCACTATTTGCGTCCCATTCCCTCGATGGCAATTGTCGAGCTAGAAGCTGATTGCGCTAACGTGCCGGCGCAAGGATTGAGAATCCAACGAGGACTTCCGTTGCGAACGTCGCCGGTTCAAGGTCATTCGTGCCGTTATCGAACAACTCAAGCGACACAACTGTGGCCGATTGAGGTTACCGAGGTCGCGGTGCTGGAACCGCCATTTGGTAATGGCCCCCTCGCGCCGGCCGGGACCGGATCGGCGATTCGTTTGCGTTTCCGAAATCTTCTTAACAAACCGTTTAAGACGCTGCCGCTGGAGACGTTGCGATTGCATTTGACGGGCCCTGATTCGATTGCCACTGGCTTGTACGAAGCCCTGCTCAATGATGCGATCGAAGTTGCGTTTGTCACGACGCAAGGATCGCCGATTCGGATCAAAGCGACCGACGCGCTCCGTCCTGTCGGCTTTGATCGTGACCAATCGATGTTGCCTTACCCGGCCCAGTCGTTTGATGGTTATCGATTGTTGACGGAAATGTTTTCGTTTCCAGATAAATTCTCGTTCGTCGACCTCGGCGGATGGCAACAAGCGTCTCAAGGGCTGCATGCGAACGAAGCAGAAGTTTGGATTTTCCTCAAGCAACAGCGTCCTGATTTGGTTGGCGCGGTTCGCAAAGAACACGTACGGCTTGGTTGCACTCCGATTGTGAATCTGTTTCCCAAGATCTGTGAACCGATTCAATTCAATCGACAAAAGCATGAATACCAAGTTGTTCCGGATGCTTCCAAACGCTACGCCAACGAGGTTTACTCGATCGAAAAAGTTGTCAGTTCGCGGATCGACGGCGACCGAAACTGGAAACCTTTCTTTGACCTCGGTCGCAGAAGCAACGACGCGGCTTTATCAGGATATTGGCACGCCCCGCGACGGGAAACCCAAGCCGTGGGCGACAACGGATCTGATGTCTACCTGCAACTGGTCGACCATCAATTCGATGCCATGCAGCCGAGCTCGGAAGTGGTAACTGTGCACGCGGTCTGCTCCGATCGAGACATGCCCAGGTTGCTGCGCCAGCACGGTGATGCCATTGTGTGGAAGGTTGATACTTCCGCGCCGATTAAGGCGGTTCGTTGCTTAAAACATCCGACGGTGCCGTTGCGACCGCCTGTTCGACGTCATGCGCATTGGAATCTGGTCAGCCATTTGTCGCTTGGGCACCGGTTTCTGCAAGGTGAGGACGGCCTTGAATCGCTGAAGGAGATCTTGCGTTTGTATGACTTTTCTGATCCTGATTCCTGTGATTCACGCGGTGCTGCGAGCAAACAGATGGTCGACGGAATCGTCGCAATGAACCATCGCAGCGTGACACGCCAGATCGGGCCTCCAGAAGAAGGATGCTTTGCGCGCGGTTCGCAATTGGCATTCACGCTGAACGAAGATAATTATGCGAACGTGGGCACTTACTTATTTGGGTCGGTTCTGCGGCGTTTTCTTGGTCTCGCCAGCGGAATCAATTCGTTCGTTGAAACCGTGATCGAAAGCCAGCAGCGGGGTGGCGTGCTTGCACATTTTCCACCCAGTATCTCGGAGGAACCGAGGCTGTGAGCACCGGAATTGATTCAAGCAATATTGCCGCGGTATCGTCGATCGTTACGATCCAGGTTGGCGAGTCGGAATCTGGCGATCATGCGATCGAGGATTTGAGACTGCCCAAAGGATCGGTTGCAGACAACCTGTTCCGCAGGCCTTGGAAGTTTGATTTTTTTCAAACAGTAACGCTTCTTCAAGGTTTTGCTGAACAAAAACAACAGGATGACGAGCCGTTTTGTCGAATCGCCCAATTCACGCTGCCGTCTGAAGAATGCGTTCGCTTTACCGTCCCGCACACAACCGCGTTTCCGACCGCCGCGGTTCCCCAGATTCGTTGGGACGATCATCAGAACCGCGCTTCTGTTGAGGTCAACTTTATCGGTTTAACCGGTCCCAGCGGCGTACTGCCAGAACCGTATAACGATCGACTCCGTGATATATCAAGATCCGCGAAGCATGCCGAACGAGGCGCGCTGCGTGATTGGTTGGATAACTTTAATCACCGTCTGATATCGCTGTTTTATGGTGCTTGGGCCAAGTATCGTTTTTCCGCCAAGACACGATCGGGGCTGATACGAAAGAGTCCCGCAAATCAAGAGCCAGCGGGGATTCATGTCGCACTTGCCGCGATCGCCGGATTGGATCGGTCCGTCATTGACGATCGCACCGACAGCGACCAGACGCCCAAGATCGACCGTGACGAATGGTTGGGACTCGCAGGTTTATTGGCTCAGCGACCGATGAACGTCTCGAATCTGACTTCGGCCCTTGAACGATGTTTGGGAGTCGACATTAACATTGTCCAGTTTCAAGGCTGTTGGCTGGACGTCGACCAGGAGACGCAATCGCGACTAGGGATTGAAAACGATCAACTCGGGGTGAATGCTATTCTGGGTGAACGGATTTGGACACGGCAACAGCGGATTTTGATCGAAGTTGGGCCATTGGGGCGGGCTGATTTCAATCGTTTTCTTCCTCCATCGCAGACGAATCCAGCAGACGGTTACTTGCGTCTTCGGGAGCTTGTTGAGGTGTTTGTCGGATCGGCATTGCAATTTGATATTCGACCGATCCTAAAGATTCAGCAACCGGTTGAGATTGAGTTGTCTGTCCAGGACGTGGCGAGTCGGCTGGGCATCGACAGTTGGCTTGGCACGCCGCTGGGGCGTGAAGTTGCCGGTGACGCTGTTTTCGCCGGAGGGTGAGTTCAGCGGGCGCTGAAACCGGACTGTCCTGCGTGCCGTCCGATGGCGTTCCTTCCCAATGTAAACCGACATAGTGGTGCAGGCGTGTCTAGTTGGAATAGTTATGGGATTCAGTCGCAGGATGCCGGTGGCGGTAAACGCAAGCGTAATCGTCATCCATGAAACAACTGTTAAGTGGAGAAAAATCGGTTACTTTTAGCCGACCGTGTATTTCCTCGGATCGCCTGGCCGATGACACCTTCACGAGACGTTGCCCTTCCAATTCGCAACTGTCTCGACGATCGCTCCCAAAACGTCTCCCCGGCCATCAGCAGTTACCTTCCTAGCATTCGATCATCATCTTCGGATGACAGTCGAAGTTGTCTGCTTTTGGCCAAGTTTGGGCGTGTGGTGTCCTCCCCCAACAATCGCCAATCCCGAGAATCGATCCATGCCTCACAATGATCTGCTAGCAGCGGACGAGCCTTTGATTTCCAACGTTTCATCGGGAGATCCCGACGGCGATTTGTTGGTCGAACGCCGCAAAACACCAAGAAAAGTGACCGGCGCAGCCCAATCGCCGCTGGAAACCTACTTGCGAGAAATCAACGAGACCGCGCTGTTGTCAGCCGCCGAAGAGCTGGAATTGGCAGAGGGAATTGCACAAGGCGATGTGCGAGCACGAGATCGCATGGTGCGTGCCAACTTGCGATTGGTCGTTAATATCGCTCGTGGCTACACAGGCAAGGGGCTGGGGTTGCAGGATTTGATTGAAGAAGGCAATCTCGGGCTTTTGAGAGCCGTTGAAGGCTTCGATCCAAAGGTCGGAACGCGGTTCAGCACTTATGCAAGTTATTGGATCAAACAGTCGATCAAGCGTGCGCTGATCAACAGCGCCAAGACGATCCGCATCCCAGCTTATATGGTTGAACTGCTGAGCAAGTGGCGTCGAGCGACGGCAAGACTGAGCGAGGAATTGGGTCGCGCACCGACGCAGGAAGAAGTTGCTCGAGTGCTCGGTTTGCCGAAGAAGAAGTTGCCGATCATTCGCAAAGCGATTCATATCAACAACAGCACTCCGCAAAGCGATCAAACCGAAGCAGGTTGGTCATTGGGCGATATGGTGACGGATGAGCGATTGAAGGCGCCCGACGAGGCGATGCTGGATCACGATATCCTCAAGCATGCAATGGAACTGCTCGGTTCGTTGGAAGGTCGCGAAGCGATGGTGTTGAAGTTGCGATTCGGTTTGGAAGGTTGCGAGCCACACACGCTGAAAGAGATTGGTGCCGAACTTGGCCTGACACGCGAACGTGTGCGTCAAATCGAAACCGAAGCCCTTCGCCGAATGGCTGACGGTTTGACCGATCCACGCGACCGCATGTTTTGATCGATATTCGTATGGCCCGTCGGCAAATGGGCCGATGGGCGTTATCCGGCTGCTGATTTATCAAACCGACGCGTGAGGGGCTTTGGATCACCTCGTCGTGCTCGTGCTCAATGACATGGTGCTCGTAATCGTACTCGCGGCGCGTACGTCGAGCACGAGTAAGAGCACGAGCACGAAAAACGAATGGTTTTACGATTTTCACGCTAACGAAGTTTGAATTCGTGCAACTTCAAAACTCACGCGTCGGTGTTGTGATCCCGCCGCGAATTGCCCAAAAAAATATTCAGTCAGCAGCCTGCGTGCTTCGGTTTTCCCGGAATGAACTGCGGACCAGTGCCATGGTATGGATCGGAGTTGCCGCATACCCGGATGCGGCACAATCCGATGCTCGTTACAATTTTATTGACCCGCGTTCGGGATGCGGTGCTGTTCAACACATTTCACTTGTCATACCACCATGGAATTACGCTCATTAGACGGAACCGACATCCGTTTGTCGGTGCTCGGGTTTGGTGCTTCATCGATCGGCCAGGAGTTTCGCCAGGTTGATTTGAATGATGCGCTGAAATGTGTTCATGCGGCCTTGGATGGTGGTGTCAACTATATCGATACCGCCGCGTATTACGGTCGCGGGATGAGTGAAGTGTTGCTGGGGCGGATCCTTCCAAGCCTGCCACGCGAAACTTTTTATTTGAGCACCAAGCTGGGGCGTTATGCGCCGCAGCATTTCGACTTCTCTGCAAAACGCGTGGCGGAGAGCATTGATATCTCGTTGGAACGGATGCGGATCGATTGTATCGATATGGTGTTTTGTCACGACATCGAGTTTGTCGATATGCGACAGATTGTTGATGAGACTTTGCCGGCACTTCGCAAACAGGTTGCCGCTGGAAAAGTGAGATACATCGGCGTTAGCGGCTATCCGATGAAGATGTTCAAGTACATCTTGGATCGTACCGACATCGAT
>DNWZ01000329.1 GCA_003506095.1 Planctomycetaceae bacterium
GGCTTCCATCGGCGACAACTGACGCCGGGACGCGTTGCCGTTTGATTTTTGTGCTCGTGGTGGGCCTTGAGTCGTGCGGTGAGATCGTTTTTTTACTCGAACACGTTTGTAGGAACTGCGGATTCATGGCTTGGCCGATCCACCTCGTGGGTGTGAACGCGAGCGGCGAGATGCATGGGGCGTTGGGGAGCGTATCTCCTTGGTGCTAAACCTCTGCGGTTGTATGTAGGTGAATTAGAATGGCTAAGGACAAGTTTCAGCGGACCAAACCGCACGTTAACGTTGGCACCATCGGTCACATTGACCATGGCAAGACGACCACAACCGGCGCTATCCTGGCCGTCCAGGCAGCAAAGGGACTCGCCAAGGCGAAGGGTTACGCCGAAATCGCTAAGGGCGGTACGGTTCGTGACTCGACCAAGACAGTTACCATCGCCGTTGCACACGTCGAATATGAGACGGAAAACCGTCACTACGCGCACATCGACTGCCCGGGTCACGCCGACTTTATCAAGAACATGATCACCGGCGCCGCCCAGATGGACGGCGCGATCCTCGTCGTTTCGGCTGCTGACGGTCCGATGCCACAGACCAAGGAACACGTCCTCCTGGCTCGCCAGGTTGGTGTTCCTTACATCTGCGTCTTCTTGAACAAGATCGACTTGGTTGACGACGAAGAATTGTTGGAACTGGTTGAGCTGGAAATTCGTGAATTGCTCAGCAAGTACGACTTCCCAGGCGACGATGTTCCAGTCGTTCGCGGATCGGCATTGCCAGCCTACAACAACCCTTCGGATCCCGTTGCCAGCAAGTGCATCTCGGACCTGATGGATGCGTTGGATGCGAACATTCCTGAACCAGCTCGCGAAGAAGACAAACCGTTCTTGATGGCGATCGAAGACGTTTTCTCGATCGAAGGTCGCGGAACGGTTGCGACCGGTCGTATCGAGCGTGGCATTGTCAAAGTCGGTGAAGAAGTGGAAATCGTCGGCCTGTCGGCCACTCCGGTTAAGACGATCTGCACCGGTGTGGAAATGTTCCGCAAGGAAATGACCGAAGGCCGCGCCGGCGATAACGTCGGCTGCTTGCTGCGTGGTGTGAAGCGTGAAGATATCCAGCGTGGTCAAGTTTTGGCCAAGCCAAAGAGCATCAACCCGCACATCAAGTTCGAGGCCGAAGTTTATTGCTTGAGCAAGGATGAAGGCGGCCGTCACACGCCGTTCTTCAGTGGCTATCGCCCACAGTTCTACTTCCGCACAACGGACGTTACCGGCACCGCAAACCTGATCGAAGCCGACATGTGTATGCCTGGCGACAACGTGAAGGTTTCGGTCGAACTTCACAAGCCGATTGCGATGGACGATGGTGTCCGTTTCGCTATCCGAGAAGGTGGCCGTACGGTCGGCAGCGGTATCGTGACGAAGATTGTCGAGTAGTCAGATTCATCGATTCAGGATATCCAGAACCGGAAGAGGTTGTTATCCTGGGTTGTAACAGTGAACAGGTCGATCGGTAATCGATCGGCCTGCATGAACGGCGAGCTTGTTGAGAGCACGCCGTTTGTTTCACAACGGGGTAATTCCCACAGGAGCGTAGCTCAATTGGCAGAGCACCGGTTTCCAAAACCGGGGGTTGCGAGTTCGATTCCCGCCGCTCCTGCTGTTTCACCACGAGCTCGACTGATTCAGTCGACTTGCGTTGGGCAACGGCGTTTGGATTGCTGCATCACGCACTTGCGTTTGCAGACCAATCCCGCCTCTTGTCCGTTTTGACCTTCATGTGACCAACCCGACCGGGAGCGGACAAGCGTGTCCAGGGAAATCGCGACCACCAACACCCAGCCGTTAACGGCGTATCTGTTCCAAGCTTCGGTTTACAAGCCGTCGCAGGGCCGGATCGTACGTCAACTGACCGCACTTGCGATTTGGGTTATCGTTTCATTGGGTTGTTATCGGCTGAGCATCTTGATGCGGGGCTCCATGCCGAGTGCCCCCTGGGCCGAGGCTGGTATTCCAGCGCTGCTGTTCGCCAGCGGCCTTTGGTTCGGTTTCCGCCTGGTAAACTGGCCTCGTTTCGGCGACTTTCTGATTTCTGTCGAAGCGGAAATGGCGAAAGTCACCTGGCCTGGGAAACCCGAACTCATTCGCGCTTCGATCGTGGTGATCGTTACCATCTTGATCTTGGCGATCACCCTATTTCTGTTCGATATCGTTTGGCAATGGTTCTTTAAGCTGATTGGTGTGACCAGTTAGCAACGATCCGTTGAGTTGCCTGTTTTGCTAGAGATTCAGCCAGCAGAGATCGCCTCAGGCGCTCTTTTGGATTGCTATAACCCGTATTTGATAAGTCGATTTACTGTGAATGCTCCGGACGGCTCTGAAGAAGATTCCCCCACCACGGCTGGCGAATCGGTTGGTGACGGAAAAGATCAAGCGTCCCCGTCACCCGGTGGTTTTATCATCGACGAAATGACGGCTGATGGACGACCGGTGGATGCGTCCGGGCAAGCAGACGCACGCCCTCCCCGGGAGGCCACAGAACCGGCTTCCCCAGCAAAAATAAAGAAGCCAACGGTCGACATCGTACCCGCAGATCCGAATGCTGATTGGTACATTTTAAAAGTTGCGTTCAATCGTGAGGACACGATTCGCGAGGCGCTCGAAAAGCGTGTCAAGATGGAAGGTATGCAAGATTACTTCCACCAAATCGTCGTTCCAACGGAGGACGTCGTCGAGTTCACCCGTGCCGGCAAGCGACGGATCGCAAAGCGAAAGCTGTTGCCTGGCTACATCATGGTGAACATGGTGATCAACGACGATACCTGGTTCCTCGTTCGCGAAACCGCAGGGATCAGCGATTTCACCGGCACCGCAGGTACGCCGATGCCAATGAATCCGGCTGACGTGGAGCGGTTCATTACCAAGCCAGCTTCGTCGGATGACGACGAACAGCCGATGAAAACAGCGATTCCGTACCGGTCGGGCGACCGAGTTCGCGTCAAGGAAGGCAACTTTGAGAATCAAGAAGGTGAGGTCGACGTAGTCGATGAAGCCAACGGACGCGTAACCGTTATTATCAATATCTTCGGACGCAGCGTCCCCATGGAACTCGATCACTGGCAGGTCGAAGCGATTTAGGCTGTAGTCTGCCCGATGGGCATCGACAATACTTCCCGCGTTGGTCGCGTAGGTGTTGTGAATTTTCCTTCGCCAAGATAGCATGCTGGCGAATATCCCCAACAAATCCATTTAATCCCTTCCAGAATATCAGCAGTCATGGCAAAGCAAGTCACCGGCCAGGCAAAGTTTCAAGTTCCTGGCGGCAAAGCCACTCCGGCCCCTCCGGTTGGTACTTCGTTAGGTAAGTTCGGCGTGAACCTCGGACAGTTTGTATCGCAATTCAACGAGCGAACGCGCGAGTTCAATGGCACGCCGATTCCGGTTGTGGTCACGGTTTATAACGACCGCAGTTTCGAGTTCATCACCAAAAGCCCACCGGCGGCAGCACTCTTAAAGCAGGCTGCAGGGATCGCTAGCGGCAGTGGCGTACCCCACAAGGTGAAGGTAGGAACCGTCACCAAAGCTCAGTGTGCTGAGATTGCTCAAAAGAAGATGCAGGATCTCAATGCTCGCAGTGTAGAAGCGGCGACTTTGATGATCGAGGGTACTGCCCGCAGCATGGGTCTTGTTGTTCAGGACTGATCCTGGCAATGAGCAGTTGCGAGTTGGGCTGAGATATCAATAGCGCTGGTGGTCGCCACCAACGCTTTGCACTTTGGCGCAAACCTCGTTCACGCTCAGCCATCTGCTATCGGTCGCACGACAATTGCCCGCAACACCTGCATCGATCCGGATCGGCTTTTTCTCGGCAGTCGTTGCGTACCTTGCATGGGGTGCTTTTCCGCTTTTCTGGCGACAATTGACGGCAGTACCAGCACTCGAATTGGTCTGCCACCGAGTCATCTGGTCTACGGTTTTTCTATTGATCGCAATTGGAATTTTGCGCAGTACTCGAACTCGGGTTGGACTTGAATTAACGGGCGAGGCGTGGTGGGGCGAGTCTCGCCGTTCAATTCACACCGGTTGGCCTACGAGGCAACTGTGGACGATCTCATTTTTTGCCGCGGTCGTTATTTCGATCAATTGGTTATCGTTCGTGTGGGCGGTTAATAGCGGCCGAATTCTCGATTCTTCATTGGGTTACTACATCGCGCCGCTGTGCAGTGTGGGGCTAGGGGTTGCGGTCATGAAGGACCGACTGACGCGCTGGCAATGGACATCGATCTTGATTGCTGCTGGCGGTGTGTTGTTGATCACAGCGACCCACGGATCCGTACCTTGGGTGTCGATCGCAATGGCTTTGTCATTTGCGATTTATGGACTGTTAAAAAAGCGTACCGCAGTTCCGCCGTTGATCGGACTGTTGATGGAAAATGCAATCTTAGCGCCACCCGCACTGATTTATTTACTTTTGTTAAATCAATCAGGCACAGGATCGATGGGACAGCATGACTGGTCGATCGACACATTGATCGTCATGGGAGGGATTATCACAGTTCCGCCGCTGATGTTGTTCGCAATTGCGGCCCGTCGAGTTTCACTTTCGACGATTGGGATGCTGCAATACATCGGCCCCACCCTGCAGTTTTTCGTCGGGGTGGAAGTTGCGGGTGAAACGCTTTCGACGGGACGCTTACTCGGATTCGTGCTGGTTTGGATCGGCTCAGCAGTTTACGTGTGCGCCGCTCAGGTAAATTTTCTCCGAAATCGTTCAACCGAAAATTGCGCTGTTTCGTAGAACCAAGCTGCAAAGGTAAGAATCTGACACAGAGGGGGAACAAACCATCCGCTGGGAAAGTCTGACCAGATCCTCATGCCTATTGGGCAAAACGTACAAATCAATTGTTGTAAAACGACAGCGATCGGTTAGCCTTAAATAAGCCAAAATTCTCCGGTTAGCCAAGCACACGCCAAGCGGTTCCAAGAATCCACCCATCAGAACTGCCAATCTATATTTCTGATCTTTGAAGTTCGACCGTCACGTCTTTTTTTTAGAAAAAGTAATCCATTGTCTGCAATCGTTCCAGCGGTTGAACAACCACGTGCGATACCCAGCATGGGACAGTCGTTGTCTCCGGTACAGAACTTGACCGTAGTCGTGCCCTGTTTCAATGAATCCGAAGCGATTCAACCGCTAGTGGAGCGATTATGTGATTTGCGTGAAGACTTGAGTGGATTGGATTCCTTTCGAGTGATCTTGGTCGATGACGGCAGCGGCGATGACACTTGGCACAGGATGCAAGACATCACGACGCATATGCCATGGATTGAACGACTTCGGCACGACCAGAATCGCGGCATCACTGCGGCGATCATGACAGGGATGCGAGCGGCAACGACCGAGTATGTCGCGACCCTCGATTCGGATTGCACCTACGACCCGCTGCAGATGCGACAACTGTTGGCTGCGGTGGACGGCCAAGTCGCAATCGTCACAGCGTCGCCTTATCACCCCCTAGGTGTCGTATTAGGTGTTCCAGGCTGGCGTTTGTTGCTTTCCAAAGCTGCTTCAACCGCGTACGCCACCGTCATAAATGTCGATCTGCATACTTATACAAGTTGTTTTCGAATCTATCGCCGTTCGGTATTTGTAGACCTTGAATTGCGGAATCAAGGTTTTGTGGGAATGGCCGAACTATTATGGATGGCGATACGGGATGGTGGGACGGTGAAGGAAACGCCTGCGGTTCTCACCAGTCGGCGGGTCGGATACTCAAAACTGAGGACCCTGCCGGTAATTGCTGGTCATCTTCGCTTGATCGGCCAAATCATCTATCAACGTCTTTCTCGCCAACTTTGATCGGTACAACGATGAACGTCCAGGAACAGCTCCGAATTACTCTTCCATCCGATCAGGACCACACCGGTAGGTCGCTCGGTCAAGAAGAAATCGCAGCAGTATCACAAGCGATCCTCTCGGGCACGCTCACCTCGACCAAGGGTGACTTTACCAAGCATTTTGAGCAAGGATTTGCCAAACGCACTGACAGCCTGCATGCGGTCGCCTGTTCATCGGGATCTGCCGCATTGCACACCGCAGTTGCCGCGATCAACCCCGAGCCTGGTGAAGAGATCATTACCACGTCGATCACCGACATGGGCGCGTTGTCGGCGATTTTGATGCAGGGGGCGATCCCGCGATTCGCTGACGTCGACCCGCGCACATATAACATCACCGCAAAGACAATCGCCAACTGCATTTCCGATCGCACTCGCGCGATCATGGTGACGCACCTGTTCGGCAATCCTTGCGACATGGCCGACATTATGATCTTGGCCAAAAAACATAACTTGCCGGTGATTGAAGATTGTGCCCAAGCCTTTATGTCCGAGGATCAGGGGCGTCCGGTAGGTTCGATCGGCGACATCGGTTGCTTCAGTCTGCAACAGGGCAAGCACATCACCACCGGTGAAGGCGGCATCGTTGTCTCGAGCGATTCAGACTTAGCACGTCGTGCGTTTTTGTTTGTTAACAAAGCGTGGGGTTACGGCGATTCGAATCCCGATCACTATTTCCTCGCGCCCAACTATCGCATGAACGAATTGACCGGCGCGGTCGCGCTGGCTCAACTCGATAAACTTGACTTCAGTGTTCGGGCTCGAATTGAAGCGGCCCAGCAAATGGATCAGCTGATCGGCGACATTCCGGGCATTGGAATCCCGCCGGTCCGCATCGGTACCAAGCATACTTATTGGAAGTATTCGATTGATGTCGATCCCAAAGTGATTCGCGGTGGAACGGTCGGCCTGGGTGCCTTGTTGAAGGAACGCGGCGTTTTTTGTGGCCCGCGGTACATTCAAAAGCCAGCGTTTCAATGTCAGGTCATTCGTGACCAAAGAACATTTGGTAACAGCCGATTCCCATTCACACTTGCAGCGTCCGAAGCAGTCGATTATTCGCCCGAAAAGTTCCCTGGCACTTTTGAGGCCTTATCGCGAGTGCTGGTGTTGCCCTGGAGCGAGAGGTATGAAAAGCAACACGTGCAGTACATCGCCGACGTGATAAGCCAGTCGGCAAAGGCTTTGACTTAGCGGGATGCTTGTCCCGTTAGGTGCTTGCACAGTCAATACTTTGTTTTACTTCTGTGATACCTGATCCGATGCATCCTACTGACAACAACCGACCGCTTCGATTCGCGCTAGTAGGCACAGGCGGGATCGCACAAACCCATTTGCAAGCTTTCCCGGGTGTCGGCAATGCATCGCTGGCGGCCGTGGTCGATACACGGCGCGATGCGGCCGAGGCGGTGGCAGCTTCGCACAGCTGTCAGGCTTTTGAAACGGTCGAACAAATGCTTCAATCGACTCGGATCGATGCAGCAATCGTTAGCACACCTCCGTCGACGCATCCGGAGATTTGCATGCGATTGGCCCGAGCCGGTGTGCATGTTCTGTGCGAAAAACCTCTCGCCGTCGATCGCAATGCGGCAACGCCGATGATCGAAATGGCCCAGCGTTGTGGCACAATCCTGACGATGGCGTCGAAGTTTCGCTATGTAAGCGACATGATTTATACCCGGCAACTGATAACATCAGGGGTATTGGGTGAAATCCTTTTGTTTGAAAACACGTTCGCCGGGCACGTCGATATGAGTCGCCGCTGGAACAGCGAACCTGCAATCAGCGGTGGTGGTGTGTTGATCGATAACGGCACACACTCCGTCGACATCATTCGCTATTTGTTAGGGCCGATCCGTTGGATCCAAGCGGTCGAGGCAAGACGCATTCAAGGCTTGGGCGTCGAAGATACTTTGCGATTGCTCGCCAAGACCACCGGTGGAACACTGGCCGCGGTCGATCTGTCATGGAGTATCAATAAGCAAACGCCGTGGTACGTCAGCGTCTATGGAACGGCGGGGACGGCGCTGGTCGGATGGGGCGAATCAAAATACAAACGGAATGTCGATCGAGAGTGGACTGTTTTCGGTTCTGGATACCAGAAGATCCAAGCGTTTACAGACCAGTTGAAAAACTTTTGCAATGCGATTTTGGGTACCGAGCGACTGTTGATTAGCTATGAAGACGCGATCGCTTCTGTCGAAGTGATCGACCATGCTTATGAGTCGCTTCGTAATGACCACTGGGTCTCCATCCCAACCGTCGATGAAACGGTTGATGCGTAACTGCAATGAATTATCGCGTTCATCCGACTGCTACGATCGAACAGAACGTCGCCATTGGCAATGGATCGTCTGTCTGGGACCACGTACACATCCGCTTTAATGCCCGGCTGGGCGATGAGTGTATCGTCGGGGGGAAAACCTACATTGCATACGATGTGGTGATCGGGCATCGCTGTAAAATCAATTCAGCGGTTTATATCTGCACCGGCGTTACGATCGAAGATGGTGTCATGATCGCGGCCGGTACCATTTTCACAAACGACCGTTATCCGCGGGCGACAACGCCCGATTTATCTGCCCTCCTGCCCAGCGAACCCGATGATTTAACCGAAAAGACGCTCGTGAAATGTGGGGTAACGATCGGAGCGGGTTGCTTGATCGGAAGCGACCTGACGATCGGCCGATGGGCGATGATCGGCATGGGCTCCGTTGTGACACGTGATGTGCCCGACTTTCACCTTTGCGTTGGCAGTCCGGCGCGCAGCATTGGTGCGGTCTGTCGATGCGGAAATGTCGTAGAAATGTTTAGTGACGAAATGCCACCAGTTACGACATTAATCTGTTCACGATGCCAGCGACAATACACGCGGAATGATCGTCAAATTACTGAGGCGATTTCGTGATCGCAAGCATCTCGCTCGACCTGGACAATAAGTGGTCGTACCTAAAGTCACACGGTGACGATTCGTGGCAGGACTACCCATCGTTCTTGCATACCGTCGTCCCGCGAACGCTTGATATCCTACAGTCGCTCGACTTGCGGATCACCTTTTTTATCGTTGGCCAAGACGCGGTCTTTGAAGAGAACCGTCAAGTCTTGCGCAGCATCGCCGACGCCGGTCATGAGATCGGCAACCATTCGTTTCATCATGAACCTTGGTTGCACCTTTATAGCGAAGCGGAACTCGCAGACGAATTCGTTCGCAGTGAAGCCGCGATTCTCGATTTCACTGGCCAGCAAACCATCGGTTTTCGCGGGCCAGGATTCAGCTATTCACCCGAAACGTTGTTGATACTGAATGAACGCGGCTATTTATACGACGCGTCCACATTTCCGACTTATTTGGGACCGCTAGCGCGAGCTTATTATTTCATGCACAGTTCGCTCGACCGTGCAGAGCGACAGCAGCGCAAGCAGTTATTTGGCGCACTAAGCAACGGATTTTTGCCTTTAAAACCTTATCGCCATAAGGGAGACGCGGAACCGTTGATCGAGATTCCGGTGACGACGATGCCGTTGTTCAAAGTGCCGATTCACTTTAGTTATATCATGTACCTTGCGACGTTTTCACGGCTTGCAGCAGTCACCTACTTTCGTACTGCGATGCGATTCTGCAAACTCAATCGTGTGCAACCTTCCCTGCTGCTTCATCCGCTCGATTTTCTTGGCAGGGACGATGAAGAAGATCTTGCTTTTTTTCCTGGAATGAACGCCGCTTCGGAGTTCAAGTTATCGCTCGCCGAGCAATTGCTATCCTGGATGGATAAGCGATTCGACTGCGTCACCATGCTGGAACACGCCGATGCATTCGACCGAGCTTAGAATAACACCCTTGCTCCACTGCCGTTTTCGGATAGGCTCTTATTCGTATGCATTGGCCAGCGAACCGATGACCGACGCAGAGTCGCCGCAAATCGAGAAATCAATTCTGCATAGTCCACGGAATCCATCCAACGCGTGCGTGTGGTAGGAATCCGTTGCGTTTGCCAGATATCGCTGTCGCATCTCGGGCACCATGTCCGTGATTCCGCCGCCAATGATCAGTAGGTCATAATCGCCCACGTAGTTGACCATCAACAATACCATGCCAAGGGCTTTTGCTTGATCGTCCAGCAATTCGACAGCCAAAGGGTCTTCGGCAGCGGCATACTGGCGCAACTGTTTCGCCTTATCTTTGGGTGTGCCATGGAATTGATTCAGCGGATGATCTTTCCACTGCGGCAGTCCGAGGCGGTATTGCAATTGATGCGTCAGCGCCGAGAGCGAAATCGCTGATTCCGCGGATACGACCGTGTTACCGACCTTCAGTTGGCGGTCGTGTTCATAGCGAAATGCATGATTGGGCAGCAGCAGATGTCCGGCATGTCCGGCGCGGCCGTGAGCCCCGCGGACAACGACCTTATCGCGAACTTCGCCTCCGCCCAGTCCGGTGCCCACAGCCATGAAGAACAACGACCGCAGCGATGCGTCTTGATCGGATTGGGGCGGCATTGAAAACGATTTGCAGTCACTGGACGCGATCTTTCCGGACCGCACTGCGAACTCGCCCAGCGCCGCCGCTTGTCCATCGCCGATGTAAATCACTTTGATGGCGTGAGCGACCGACTGGAAGCGTTTTTCGAGCTCCGCGCGCATGGGAAAATTAGCCCAGAGGTCGGCTCGTAAGTTCGGACTGGGCATCAGCATCCCATCGGCTGTCGCTGGCCCTGGCGTGGCCAGCGAAACCGTGATCACATCGTCAAGCGTCGCTTTGAAAGGCTTTAAACCGTCGACCACTGCGGCGACCAAATCGCCTAGTGTCGCATCTGGGCCGTCTTGGGAGCGGGTCGGAAATTGGGGTGAAAGATAGACCAAGCGTTTGTCATGCGATCCGATCGCGATGGTGGAAGTCGTTCCACCGACATCGATTCCTACATAGAAAGGCACTCGAAATCTCCTTGTTTACGATTGGCCTAGAAACCGCCCCGATTTTTAAAGCCGCCGCCACCGGAACCCCCACGGTATCCGCCACCGCGACCGCCGCCAAGAGATGGTGAGGGCGGAGCGGATGTGCGTTGGCTGGTTCTCGACTGCCCACTGGCACGCCTGCGCCCGGCATCCCGAGCCTGTCCCTGCATCGCACCGGCTGCTGCGTGCGCCATCGCGTTGATTAAAACTTGTGTCATGGGGTGCGTCGCGACTTGGGTGATTTGGTCCATGGCCGTCGCTCCCCAGCGATGCGAACCACGAATTTTTTGCCAGACCGTTTCGAAGTTGGCACCGCCGTCCCGGGCCATTCGCAATTCAGAATTGACATCGAGCGACGAATTGAATGTCGCTCGACCGGTATCGAAACCGGCGGCGCGATATCGATTGATCAATGTACCGATCGATTGCAAATGGTTTGTCAGTGTCGCGACTTTCTGCTGACGCTTGCTGACTTGATCGTTCACCTGCTGCATTTCAATCTGCAATCCCTGCAGCCGCGCGACGATCAAGTCGTCTTCGATTTCGGCCGTCTTCTTGGCTCGGTCGGCCAAGGTTCGCGAGTCGACTTTGTCGAGCGTCTGACGAAACTTTTCGATCGCTTCTTGATAGTAGGGGCCGCGACTGTCATCGGTCCGCGACCGATCGCTTTGCAATGTTTGAGTATCGAGTTGGATTTGGTCAAGCTGCTGCACCCACATCGACCGCTGGGCCGTCAGCGACTGGACCGTCGCGATCGCATCGGTTAGGCCCATTTGCTGGGCCACTGTATCGCGACGTTTTTCCAAATCATCCAAAACGATGTCCAGCGACTGTCGATCGCTGGCGATGACTTCACGCATATGCTGAGGAGTCGATTTCAAAAAATCATAACTCTGCCTCGCTTCGCGGTAACCGATGTAGCGGCCAAGCCATTGGTCAACGCTGCGTGTGATTCCACGATGTTTATAATCGGCGGTCGCAAAGTCTCGCTTTTTCAAATACATGAACAGTGCGCTGTTCTCATAATTGGGCAATTTCTTGAGCGAATCTTGTTCGATTTCCTGCAAGTTCGCTTCGGCGCGTTGCAGCGACGCTTCGGCTTGGGCGGCGCGATTGGATAGACTTGAAAAGTCGACATCAGCGACCAGTGAATCGCTGACCGTCTGAGCGAGCGATTGCTGAGCGAGCGTCGCCTCGTCCAGTTTCGCAGTGATCGTGGCTAACTCGTTTTCCGCAAGGTCGCGGCGCGACGCGATTGTGGCCAATTCACCGTCGAGTTTCGCAACGTGCGACTGCTTTCGCAGCAGGATTTCGTGGATCCAGTGCCGGGCGTCGTACCAAGTCTTTTCCACTGACGCTGGGGTCAGTTCTGGTAAGTAGTGCCGCGCCAAATCGAGCAACGTGTCGCCACGGCCTTCGGTCAATTCACCCAATTCAGCACCCGCAGCGGCAATTTCACCACGAGCCGTTTCCAGTTCGTGCTGTGCCTCTTGATAGGCCTGGAGCAGTTGTTGATGAACGACGGGGCCAGAAATGGGCATTGCAGCCAGACCAAGTCAAAGGGAGTGAATGAACACGGTTTAGTCGGCTGCGGCACCCCAGTTGAACCCCACAGTGACGACGACTTATCCCGTATCGGTAAATCGTCGTCAAACAGTTGCATGAATCCCGTGAAGGCAGCAGCTTGCCTTCATCATGGGCTCTCTTGCGTCCTAGGCAAGTGGCCAAGTCGGACTTATTGGTTCTTAACCGTTAGGCCTGGCCAATCGTCAGTGCGGAACGGGGTCAAAGGCAGATCGTCGCTAGTGAACATATTGCAGATCGGGTTATCGGCCCAAGCGTAACGTACCGCAACCGGATTGGGCACTTCTGCGCTGGTCACTTCGATCCGTCCATCGGGCAGGATCTTTGCGTTGGCGTTAACAAACTTTTTGTCTTCGCCAGCGATCGCAAAACCGATCGGTGCTGGCACGTCAAACGGCCGCCATCCACGCTGGACGTGAGCGAACGTTAAGACAGCTTTGTTGCCATCGATTGCCATCGATTGATACCGAGGGCTTTGGAATGCGATTTTATACCCATATTGATTCGCCAGAGCCCATCGCGCCAATCGATTGCCGACGTCGACCTTGTTGCGAGGATGAATATCCTTGCCTTCACCGATGTCGATGATGACCGCTTCGCCGGTATTGGGCAGTCGGTCCATCGTCATCGTTTGTGCTTCGCGAAGTTCAGCCCAATCGCTTTCTACGGGTGAAGCGACTTCGTTTCTAAAGTCCGCCAATTGGACCCAGTAAAACGGGAAATCGCCTTGGCCCCATTCGTCGCGCCAATTCTGGATCATCAAGGGGAATAATTCGCGGTACTGATAAGCGCGGCTGGCGTTGCTTTCGCCTTGGTACCAAATTGCGCCGCGGATGCCGTAACCGAGGTGCGACTTCAGCACTCCGTTGTAGATGTTTGCCGGGCGGCTATTTCCGGCCATTTGCCCCTTCATGCTAGTGAATTGTTTTTCTTCTTCAGCCGTACGGTCGGTCTTTGCGGCCAATTCGGCGAAGCGGGCTTCGTTTGCTTGCCAGCGGCTCATCAGCGGCGCCATCGATTCGGTCGCGTTCAGTACGTCGCGGTTGACCCATGCTTCGCAAGCCGATCCGCCCCAAGCGTTGTTGACCATACCGATTGGCACATTCAGCGTTTGGTGCAATTGCCGAGCGAAGAAATAACCGACGGCGGAGAAACCACCGACAGTCTCTGGCGAACAGACCATCCACTGACGATCGTGCGACCAAATCGGTTCTTGAGTGCCGACCTGTGGAAAATTGATCATGCGGATCTCAGGCATATTGGCCGCTAGTTTGACCAATTCCGCGTCGCTGGACGCATTGATCGACCATTGCATGTTCGATTGGCCCGAGCAGACCCAGACTTCGCCAACCAGCACGTCTTCCAAACGCAGTTCATTCTTTCCCTTGACCACCAATTCCAGCGGTTTGCCAACAGATAGAGGCTCAAGTGTTACTTTCCAGTCGCCCTTGTCATCTGCGATCGCGCTATGCGACTGGCCACCGATTGCAACGGTGACTTCTTCGCCCGCTGCGGCGCGTCCCCAGACGCGATTGGGTTGGTCACGCTGCAGGACCATGTGATTGCCGAAAACGTTTGGCAAAGTGACATCGGCAGAAGCTGGCTCTGTTGCGGCCAATCCGCAAAGCCCCGCAACCATTGCGATGGCCCGCAGGCGGTTGAAAGTCGAAAGTTTGGGGGAGAATGGGCGGCGCGGTGACGCGGGCGGTGGGAGGATTCGGGCTGCGAATCGCATAATGCATGCTCGTGTGGGGAAAGCGGAAGGAAGTCAAGGCAAAGAAAAGTGGGGCCGTTTTAGCCGCATTGGAGCCGTTTTCGGCTAAATGCGACACCAGATCGGCTGAATCGCCAGACCTGAAGTCCCCTAGTTTAACAGTGTGCTGCGGTTGTGAGGAATGACTTTGAAAATAAAAGAGCGACTTCTGACGAGAACGCGAGGAAAGAATTTGACGTTGTGGGGTACGATCGGAGATAATACTCGTCAGCGCAATCTCTTCCCGCTTTCCAGATCGGATCGACCGTGACTTATCCAACCCACACGATGGAATATCGCACTCTGGCAGAAAATCGCCTCGAAAACGTTGCTTTGGTGGAAGCCATGCTCAATCAAAACGCCATTTCATCGGTGCGTGTTTCTGGTCAGAACGCAGGTCTACATGGCCATCTCGCGGTGCGATTTTGGGTTTTGCTAGCGATCCTGGCTGTCGGAATGCTGATTGCCAGCAGTGCATCGGGCCAAGCACCGGCGGCCGTCGGGCGACCTTTGTCTCCAGAAATTACGACAAAGGCGAAGGTTTCAGCGATGGAACGAGCCAAAGCTGAAGGGCTAACCAAGGCCGATTTGACGCCTAGCTGGCCAGGTTACACAGCGTTCCAGGCTTATTACCAGCAATACCTGTTTGGCAAGTTGATGGATCCTGCGTATGTCGCCGAGTACGGTTCGGTGATGCAGGCGTTGCTGGACGATCTGGACCGAGCACATAAAAACGGCAGCCCCGCCGTTAAATTGATCAGCGACTGGATTGTCAGTGGTGCCAGTGCCATTGCCGCTGGAAATTATCACCCCGCGGCCCGAGTGAATGCCACTCTGCTGCTCGCCTATGTCGATAAAGAGGCCGTTAGGGGACGTCCGCCGGTCCCTGCGCCCACTGCCTTGGTGCCGTTAGTAATGCTGTACCGCGCCGACACCAACCCGGACGGTGTGAGGGCTGCGGCACTGCAGGGCTTGTTGCGTCATGTAAAGCTGGACGCTGTTTCCAAGCCTGAGCACAAATCTGGTATTGCGGGCCTAATGTTGCAGTTAGCCGAAAGCCAGCCACCAGCAGGCCGATCGCCCGAAGCTCACGCTTTTATGCAGCGATACGCCATCGATATTTTGAACTTCTTGGCAAATCCCGGCGTGACACCCAAGACCGCCGAAACATTGGTTTCGCTCAGCACGACTCCAGAAAAGCCGAGTTTGATCGCTGCATACGCTGCATCGAAAATTGGCCAGTTAAAACCCGGCCAAGCTAAAGTCAAAGAGCCGACCAAGGTTTTGTCAAGTTGGGCTGCACGTGCTGCAGCAACGATTGACAAAGAATTGGATCGCATTGCCAAGCTGGACCCGCCCGTTGCTGTGCGTGATCAACCTGCGATGCCCAGTGTGCAGACGCCGATGGCTGGTGGTGCGTACGGCGGTGATATGTATGGCAGCGGACCAATGGGTGGAGAGATGGGGCCTGGGATGACTGAATCCTATGGTTCCGGCGGGATGGACGACATGATGGGTGGCATGTACGACATGAGTGGTATGTATGGCGGTGACATGTATGGTCCAGGCATGATGTTACCCAAAGCCAATCCGCAACCGTCAGAAGTCATCGCCGCCAGACGCCAAATTAATCACGTTCTGCAACAGCTTCAGCACGGAGTAACGGGTCAGCAGGTTACTGGCGTTCCACGAACGCCAGGTGGGTTGTTGGGCAGTGCGACCGAAAATGACAAGGCCGCGTTTGATAATTGGATCAGTACGGTCGGTGATGTCGCAACAGCCATCAATCAAGAGACGCTAGACGATCGAAAGAAGTTTGTTGAAGAGCTGAAGAAACAATCGATCGCGCTGAAGCAACTCGCTGGCATTCCGGTCGATCCGGCTGAGGCTGTTGCAGCAGCCCCCCTAGCGGTTGAAGCTGTGGATCCTGCCGTGGGTGCACTAGGCCCGGGAGTTGCGGCACCGGGCAACGCTTCAGGCCCCGCTTTACCGGCTGGGCAGGTGCCTGGGGCTTCCGCAGCACCTGCCGCAGGGGCGATCGTGCCGACCCCCAGCGATGACCTGCTGCAGTAAGCTAAGGCCGCTTTTGACGATTGCAAAGAAACGCTGCATGACCGCTCAAGCCGCTTGCCGATTTTCGGCTATCTCGTTTTGAACTGCGAGGCTGCCAATTGGCAGCGTACCCGTATCGGCTTTGATTCGGCGCGGTGCCTCGTCGCCTGCTTCAAGTTTGTCGAACAGCGATCCGAGCAATTTCGGATGAACACAGAAATAGCTCCACAGTAACCCGAATGCCGCGCCGCCCACCACATCGCTAAAGAAGTGGGCACCGGATTGAATGCGTTGCATGATGGTCAGCCCGCAAAACATAACAAACAACCACCGGCCTCGGGGCGTCGCGAGGCACAGCCCGATGGTTAATGCCAATGCAGTCGCCATGTTGCCGCTGGGGAATGAACGAGCGCTGGCATCAAACATTGCCACATGCTCTAGCGACCAATCGAATCGCCACCACCAGGCAGACTCTACCGTCGCCAATTCAAGATTGATCTGCGATGGTCTTAAGCGCAGAACAAACATCTTGCTAATCGTTGCAACCGCACTGGCGCCAGCGACCATCGTAACCAAGCGGGGAAGCAATGAACGCTTTTCGGGGGCAAGCAGAAAGAGAGCCAGGAAAATGAAGAAAACACCGCTTCCGTGGGCATAGAATCGGATCAATTCCAAAGTACGAACAAAGTCGCCCGGTAACGGGTCCTCTTGAAACCACCTTGCCAAAGGAATATCGACTAGCGTCGCAAGCGGAACCGAGAATGCCGCAAAAACAACCGCCCAAAGCAGTAGACCGGGGCGTTTCTGGATATCCAGAGACATCTCGCGGTTAACCAGAGGCATCGGCAAGGCCGCTGACCGCAGCTCGCGAGCCGAATTGGGGTCAGGCAGTTCCATTTGGATTGGGTTGTTCGATTCTGGTTTGGATGGCCGCTGGAGCACTTGACTTTGATCCTCGTACATAGTCGACCGAGTATCTCAATCGTCTATCAAAGCGATGTTCCCTGTCGACAGCCCAACTTTGCAAAATCGAACTCATTTCGCCTTCAGTGAATGCAACACGGCTCAGAATGTCACCCCCGGTTTAGAGTGCCACCAAGCGTTCGACTTTAAAACTCGCGGTTCGAATGACACAACGGCCACCCTTCTGGTCAAACTATGGTCAATCCGTGGCACCGATTGCCGCTTCGGGTTTTACGCCTGAGCGGCTCTCGGGCTATGATATAGCTTCGTGAGTGCACCGATTTTTTCGATATCCATTCCCTGTTTTTGAAGGATCGCCCCGTGAGGTCCGCCACCCGCTCGCTGCCAAGCCTCATTCTGCTCAGTGTGCTCGCCCTGCCAACGGCAATCGCGCACGGTCAGTACTATTTTGACGAACAGCCGATTAATTACCGCCGCGCCACCGAGAGCAATCCGGTTGCTCGCTTGGAAGAAAAATTGCGAGCTGGCGAAGTTCACTTGCGCGCGGACGAGCGTGGCAGCCACCTCGCTTCGGTGCTCGAACTGTTGGATGTTCCGTTGTCGTCTCAAACGCTGGTTTTTTCTAAAACGAGTCTTCAGCAGGGGCGGATCAGCCCCAAAACACCTCGCGCGGTCTACTTCAACGACGAATGCTATGTAGCGTGGGTTCAAGACGGTTTAATCGAAATTGGCGTGATGGACGATCGCCTCGGCGCGGTTTTTTACAGCATCCGTGACGGCTCGAGAAACGCGACACTTAGCCGCGACCGTGGCGGTTGTGTCGCTTGCCATTCGACCAATCGCACGCAAAAAGTGCCCGGATTCTTGGTCCGCAGCGTTTACACCGGTGCCGATGGACACCCTCGCGATTTCGGCACAACCAGTGACCACCGCAGCCCGTTCAGCGGTCGCTGGGGCGGTTGGTATGTAACG
>DNWZ01000370.1 GCA_003506095.1 Planctomycetaceae bacterium
ACATCCGCGGCTTGCTGCCTCGGCCTGCTCGGCGCAATTCGTTGTGGTACGGATTGCAACAGGCGTCCATCATGGCCCGCGCGCCCATGTACGACCCGCCGATCCCCAGCACCACCACGGCGTCGATGTCTTTGACCAACGAATTGGCGACTTTGAAAATGCGTCCCAGTTCCGACGCTTCACGCTGTTTCGTGTAATCGTCCAACATCTCTTGCGGCAACCAGTAAAATCGTGCGTCCAGCGGTTGCTTGTCAGCCGGAACTTCGCCCGATGCATACTGAGCCGCGTCAACTTCGACCATTTCCTGACGCAGCTCCATCAATCGTGGATAGAGAGCTTTCAGTTGATCATTCGTAACGCCAAACTCCGCGTTGATGGAGCCTGATGGGTCGAAGCGGAGCATTTTCATGATGGTCTCATCGGATGAGTTGAAGAAGTCAAATGAGCGATTCGCCCAGTCGATCGACGGTTCTTGCGGCGATTAGCCTAGCCGATCACACCGCGGCTTCGTAGCGGGGCCTCGACCGAGTTTCCTGCCGAGTTGTGAAAACCGGGTAATTTGTTAAACCTTTACCAAACCCAACGGCATTTCCCAAATCACCACCCCAAGTTTTTCCGAGAAGTATTGTCCATGGACATGCACCAGTTGACCCGTAGCTTGATCGCCAAAAACGGTTCCAAAATTGTCATGCTGGTGGCCGACGGCCTGGGCGGTTTGCCGATGACACCCGGCGGAAAAACCGAACTGGAAACGGCCAAGACGCCCAACCTGGACCGAATCGCGGTCAACGCCGTGCAAGGGGCCAGCATTCCCGTCAAGCCGGGCATCGCACCGGGCAGCGGTCCCGGCCACTTGGGTCTGTTCGGCTATGACCCGCTGCAGTACCAGATCGGCCGCGGTGCGCTCGAAGCGACCGGGATCGGTTTTCCGCTCCAGGCTGGCGACGTTGCGATTCGATGCAATTTTTGCACGCTGGCCGCTGACGGCACGATCGCCGACCGTCGCGCTGGGCGAATCAGCAGCGAAGAGAGTGCGCCGATCGCGATCAGCCTTCGCCAAATCAAAATCGATGGTGTCGAAATCTTTGTCGAACCGGTGAAGGAACATCGATTCGTCGTGGTCTTCCGCGGCCCAGGACTTGGCGGCGAAGTCAACGACACCGACCCGCAAGCCGTCGGCGTACCGCCGCTCGATCCGGTCGCCCGCGACGCGTCGAGCGAGAAGACGGCAAAGGTTGCAAAGGAGTTTCTGCGCCAAGCACGCGAGATCCTAAAGTCACAACCTAAGGCAAACTTCCATACGATGCGCGGCTTTGCGGCGAAGCCTGATATGCCAAGTTATGAGGAAGTTTATGGCCTGCGAGCCGCTGCGATCGCGGTCTATCCGATGTATAAGGGCCTGGCGCATTTGGTTGGTATGAAGATTGTTGGCGAAGCGACTACGTTGGACGAGCAGATCGATGTATTAGAAAAAGTTTGGGACGATTATGACTTCTTCTTCATCCACTTCAAATACACCGACAGCACCGGTGAAGACGGCAATTTTGCTGAGAAGGTGAAGCGGACCGAAGAGCTCGACGCGATTTTGCCACGCATTGAAAAGCTGTCACCCACCGTATTGATCGTCACCGGTGACCACAGCACACCAGCTTACCTACAGGCCCACTCATGGCACCCCGTGCCGACGCTATTGGCCAGCGACTGCTGTCGCCCCGATCCTCATACCGCGTTTAATGAATCGACCTGCATCACCGGCGGCCTAGGCCACTTCGAAGCGAAGTATTTGATGCTGATGGCACTCAGCAACGCCGGACGCATGGGAAAATTTGGCGCTTAACCATGACCCCATCATCCTTTCCGTGCAGCGGCAGGCGTTGCGAGGCGTCGGAAATTTCCGCCGATTATCACCGTGCGCTCATCGATGCCACGCCCGGTGACGACGTGTTGGTTGTATTGAATGACCAGATGACTTGGCTTTGCAATCTGGCATCGGAAGTCAGTGCCGACCAAGTCGACCTGGTCCACTCGCCTTATTCGTGGACCATTCGACAGGTGTTCGAACATTGTGCCGATGCCGAACGTGTGTTCGGATACCGCATGATGCGATTGGCGGCAGGCGACGCGACCGATTTACCCGGATGGGATGAAAATGCGTATGCGGCAAGCCGCTTCGGATTGGGCAACTTTGTAAAAATTGTCAGTGAGATCGGGCTTTTGCGCCAGTCGAATCTACTGCTGCTTAAACGCATCAGCCCCAAGTGCTGGAATCATGTCGGCACCGTCGACGGCAAACGCTTGACCGTTCGCGCGCTGGCTTGGATCGCAGCGGGGCACCTGCGTCATCACTTGGAAATTGTCGAAAAACGCCTCGGCGTCGACAGGATTACCCGCAAATAATCGTCTTGTATATCTCTTCATTTTTGTTTCGCTCATTTGATCGGTCGATTCCGTATGAAACCTGTCGAGCTTTATACCGACGGCGCGTGCAGCGGAAACCCTGGACCCGGGGGCTGGGCATTCATATTGCGTTGCCCCAAGACGGGCAAGGAAATGCAAAAGGCCGATGGAGTTGCTGAGGCGACCAATAATCAAATGGAATTGATGGCGCTGATTCGCGGTTTGGAAACGCTGAAAGAACCCTGCGAGGTAACGCTGTTCGCTGACAGCACCTATGTCGGTCAAGGTGTTACGCAATGGATGGCCGGATGGAAACGCAACGGTTGGCAGCGACGAGCTAATGGCAAAATGGCGCCTCTGAAAAATGCTGAACTCTGGAAACGATTAGACGAATTGATGCAAACGCATCGCATCATCTTTTCACATGTCAAAGGGCACGCCGGTCACGTCGAAAATGAACGTTGCGATGAACTGGCCGTTGCGGCTTACCAGCGATTTTTGAAAAAATAAGTAAGCCGGCCCATGCCGCTCGGGACAGACCACTTGGAGTATTGGGCGACGGGGACACTGGGCGACGGTGGCGACGGGGACACTGCCTTGGTGGGCGACGGTGGTGACGGGGACACAGCCTTTGGACACCGGGGGCGACGGGGACACAGCCTTTGGACACCGGGGACAGGGGGTGAGGGCTGGCGACGGTGGCGACGGGGACCCAGCTTTTGCGACGGGTAACCCTTGTAAATTTTAGGCTAGTGGGCGGTGCATTGACATCCGTCCAGAAATGTGCTCATTTGTGCATGTCGCATTTCCTCTGTTCAGTTGCCTCGTGGGAGTCTCTTCTCATGGCTCGACTCGCCCGTTGTGAAATCTTCGACCCTCGCGAGGTCGCTGTTGTTCATGTGATGAATCGCGTCTGCCGCCGATGCTTTCTTTTGGGCAACGATCCCGTCTCAGGAAAGTCCTTTGACCATCGCAAAGGTTGGATCGAGAACGAACTGAAGCGATTAGCTGCCACAATGGGCATTGATTTGCTCGCTTTTGCCTGCCTCTCTAACCACTTTCACCTCATCCTTCGTTCGCGCCCCGATGTTGTGAACACCTGGACCGATCAAGAAATCGCTCAGCGATGGTATCGGCTTTGCCCCGCAAAAAAGTGTGCTGATCCGGGAAACTACGAACCGTCTGCGGCCGAGATTGCGATGATCGTCAACTGCCCCGAGCGATTGGCCGTTGTGCGATTGCGACTGAGCGATATTTCTTGGTGGATGCGAATCCTTTGCCAGAAGGTTGCGATCCGGGCCAACATGGAAGATGGCGAGCTGGGCAAGTTTTGGCAGAGTCGTTACCGTGCGGTTAGGCTGCTGGATGAAGAATCGCTGCTCGCATGTGCCGCGTATGTCGATCTCAATCCGATCCGCGCGGCGATTGCTGAAACGCTGGAAACGAGCGACTTTACCTCGGTGCAGCGACGTATCCAGGCGATGCTTGGTGGTGAAATGGGACAAGCGACGCAAGCAGATTTGTCGGTCGCCCCATCCAACGACATCGCGCCATCGACCACGACAACAACGCCGTCAGAATGCGAACCACCGATCGCTACAAAAACTGCGGCGGCCTATTCAGGCTGTGGCATTCGTTCGCCAGCGTTTCTCGCTCCCGTGGAACTTGATCAGCGGGGCGATTCGAGCGGTCCGTGCGCCAGCAGTAGCGGTCAACGGTGCAGTGACAAAGGATTTCTGGCGATGGCCTTGGATGAGTATTTGGAGTTGTTGGACTGGACGGCTCGGCAACACGTTTCTGGTAAACGTGGAGCAACGCCACAAGATGTACCGCCAATATTTGCGAGGCTCGCAATACGCCCGGCAGCTTGGTGCGAGCTGGCGATCGATTTTGGCAGGCTATTTGGCGTTGTCGCCGGCCAACCGCATCGGATCGACGAACACCGCAGCAGGCGGCAGCAGCGGCCATACCGAATACGCCGACGCACACGCGAGTTATTGAGTGGTGATTGAGACATCTTCGATGCTGATTCAAAGCGAACCAGTCTTCTTCCGCCGGATGCTCCGCATCTTCGCCCGCAATGGCGCTCTGCTTACCAAGTGATTTCATCACTGCACTTAGGTTAAGCATCAATTGCTGGTTTAGCATCAATCGCCATCACTCCAACTAGGCGACTGCAAGCAATGCGGCGGCCAATTCTGATAAATAACTCCTGCTTCGTGATCGAAAACCGAAACTGAAAATCTGTGTCCCCGAAGATCTCTGAGGATCGGGGCACTGTGTGTATGCGTTGAAGTGATCGTCAAGCGTTGTGGAGAAAGTCCATAAAGACGTTCTGCATCAACCGCCACCGCACGGCGGATCGCGGCAGAGATACCACAATTATCGACGGCGATCAGAACAGCGGAAGTGGAGGAATCTGATCCGATCGCAAGCGCACGAGCCCACAGCGGCTGAGTCACATCTTGGCTCATCGTTTGCGCCCGTCCAGCGTAACCGCTCAGGATCACCGGAAAGGTTGGAGTCACATCGACTTTTGCAACACCCAGAAGGTGAGTGTGATTAGCGTGCACTGGCGTTGCCGCCCCATACCAGATGAAAAACAGCAAACTCCTTACCGTGATTAACGACACGACGGAAAGTCGTGAGGCGGACAAGTTAAAAAGTTTCAGAAGATAAAAGACGATTAAATTGGAAAATCGAAAAGTCGATGGCGTGGAAATCGATTCCATGGCAAAAGCTTCCTTCGCTACATTATCTTTGCATCCATTCCTGCGGCACATTTATCCGCATCTACTAAGAACCTTAAGAATGTTTGCATGAGGCTTTGAGGCAGGTGACCGCAATCGGCGGGCGCAGCAGTCGCTGAATCAGAAATGATATTCAGCTAGCCACAGAAGAGTTTAAACGACCACACGTAAACGCGCACCGTGTTGACGATTCTGCCTTGAAAATCGAATTACGGCAAACTGATTGCCGCTAGCGAACCCACGCCCCTCTGCAAGACTTTGCAAATTCAGCGCCCACTTGCGAGCCAGAAGCGAAGATGCCAGAGCGTCGCTCATGGACAAGTTGTAAAAACAAGATCAACTTGTCAAGGTCCAACAGAATAGATGGCCGATTCTGTCAGATTTCGTATTCGGGCGAGAAAACTCGAATTTTCTGCGGCGTAACATAAACCTCATCACCACACTGTAAGTTCAGTTCAAGAAATTGCTCAAAGGGTAAGTCGACTTGTATGTCAGCCCCATCCTTGGGTGTTACAACCACCTTGGCATAAGATCCTGCCGGATTGATTCGATTGACGCGGGCCGCGACGCCTGCAGAACCGTTCAGGCTGCGAGAAAGCTTCAGCTCGTGAGGGCGAATGTAAACATTTGCTTGACCGCTGATGCGGCTCATCAGGTTAGGAACATCAACTGTGCCGTTTCCCCAAACGGCTCGACCTTGCTCAACACGGCCTCGAAATACGTTCACGTTGCCGAGAAAATCCATAACGAACTCAGATGCAGGGCTGTGAAAAACCTCTGCCGGAGTGCCAACTTGTTCGATGGTCGCCTGATTCATCACGACCACTCGATCCGCCACCTCCAACGCTTCCTCTTGATCGTGTGTCACGAGGATCGTTGTCATCTTCAGTTCATTATGAAGCCGTCGCAACCAACTGCGAAGGCCTTGCCTGACCTTTGCGTCCAGCGCGCCAAATGGCTCGTCTAACAATAAGACGCGAGGTTCGATCGCTAGGGCACGGGCCAGTGCAACCCGCTGTCGTTGGCCACCCGATAATTGTGCAGGGAATCGATTGCCATATCCTTCCAACTGGATCAATCGCAATAACTCGTTTGCTTTGCGAAGTATCTCTGATTTCGACGGTCGGGTTTCCTGAGGTCGAACCCTCAGCCCGAACGCAATGTTCTCAATCACGCTCATGTGTTTAAACAACGCATAGTGCTGAAACACAAACCCGACTTGTCTTTCGCCGACTCGTTGGTGAGCGACATTTTGCCCGCGAAAATGGATCTCACCGCGACCATCGTCGTCAGCGATCTCCAGACCGGCAATGATGCGCAATAACGTCGTTTTGCCGGATCCCGATGGACCAAGCAGTGCTATCAGTTCGCCATCTTCCACTTCCAGATTGACGTTCTTCAGCGCGTGGTAGCTGCCAAATGTTTTGCTGATATTCTTAACGCAAATACTCATTTTAGATAGCCTCTGCCGCTGTCGGCTCAAGTGTTTCGGATCTTTGTTGACGCACCTTCCATTCAAGGAGCGATTTTAAAACCAACGTGACTGCCCCAAGCATGGCAAGGATAGAAGCCATCGCAAACGCCGCGACGACGTTGTACTCGTTGTAAAGAATCTCAATGTGCAGTGGCATGGTGTTGGTCTTTCCGCGGATGTGCCCCGACACAACCGACACCGCGCCGAATTCGCCCATCGCCCGCGCATTGCAGAGTATCACTCCATACAACAGTCCCCAATTGATATTCGGAATTGTCACCCGCCAGAAAGTCTGCAGTCCGCTGGCGCCAAGCGAGATTGCCGCCTGCTCCTCATCGGATCCCTGCTCTTGCATCAGGGGAATCAGTTCGCGTGCGACAAAGGGGAACGTCACGAAAATTGTCGCCAAAACGATTCCCGGCACCGCAAAAATAATTTTCAAATCATTTTCGGCCAGCCACGGACCCAGCCAACCTTGCATCCCAAACATCAATACATAGATCAACCCCGAGATGATCGGCGACACCGCGAAGGGCAAGTCGATCAAAGTGATCAACAAACTCTTTCCCCTAAACTCAAACTTGGCGATCGCCCACGATGCCGCCAGCCCAAACACAATGTTAAGCGGCACCGAAATCCCAGTTGCGATTACCGTTAACTTGATCGCTTGCAAGCCAGCCGGGTCTTTAAAGCTCGCTAAATAGGCAGATACACCATCCTGAAATGCCTCCATGAATATGACTACGATCGGCAGGATCAAAAATGCCGAGATGAAGGCAAATGTGGTTAAAATCATCAGCATTCGCAACCACACCGGATCATCCGCTGCGGGTTGAGTGCGGCCATGATTGGAAAGCGTTTTTTGTGTGATTGCCATGTTATCCAGCCTTCCTCTGACTGCGACTTACCCACCATTGCAGTCCGTTGATCGAAAACAATATCAAGAATGACATCAGCAACATGACAACTGCGATCGCACTTGCGCCTGTCACGTCGTACTGTTCAAGTTTTGTGACGATCAGTAGCGACGCGATCTCAGTTTTCATCGGCATGTTGCCTGATATGAAAACCACCGACCCGTACTCGCCCAATGCACGAGCAAACGAAAGCGCGAATCCGGTTAACAGAGCTGGCAACACGGTCGGCAGGATGACTCGCCAAAAAGTTTGCCACCTCGTTGCGCCAAGGCTCGCAGCCGCTTCCTCAGTTTCGCCATCAAGGTCCTCCAGTGCCGGTTGCAAAGTCCGAACCACAAATGGCAAGCCGATGAACGTGAGTGCTAACGTTATTCCCAAGGGGGTAAAAGCGACTCGAATGCCGATCGGTTCCAGCAACCCACCGATCCATCCGTTTTTGGAGTAGAGAGCGGTTAAAGCAATCCCCGAAACAGCAGTCGGTAGTGCGAACGGAACATCGACCATCGCATCGATCAAACGGCGTCCGGGAAATCGGTATCGCACCAACGACCATGCGACAACAAAGCCAAAGACCAGATTGATGGTCGCTGCAAGAAGTGATGTCCCAAAGGTTAACCGATACGAAGCCAAAACTCGCGGCTCGGTCAATATCTGCCACAATTCGGACGGTGAGGCGGAAAAGCAACGTATAAATAATGCCGATAGCGGCAACAGCACAATCAGGCTTAGGTAGGTGAGCGTGTAACCAAGGGTAAGTCCAAACCCCGGAAGAACACTGTATTGTTTTATTCGCATTAGCATAATGTTTAAGAGCGTCCGTGCTCATTGCATGGCAAAACCGGCGATCGTCTTTCTTTTCAAACGGAGTTTACTTTTGGGGGCTATAGAGTTGGTCAAATACGCCGCCGTCGTCGAAATGCTCCGGCTGTGCCTTCTTCCAGCCTCCGAAAACGTCTTCAATCGTGAACAGCTCCAAGTCAACAAACTGGTTTTGCAATTCAGTGGNNGACACCAGGTCCATCGCAACAGGACGATAGTGATGTTTGGCTGCGAGTGATTGGGCAACCGGGGAATAGAGGTATGCAAGATAAGCATTCGCCGCCTCAAGTGTCCCATGTTTTGCCGCATTTTTGTCGACTACGGTGACAGGAGGCTCCGCCAAGATGCTCAGCGGCGGAACCACGATTTCGACGGCATCAGCACCAGAATCCTTAATCGCTAAATGGGCCTCGTTTTCCCAAGTCAGCAAGACGTCGCCGATTTCGCGCTGAATAAATGTATTGGTTGCGCCTCGTGCCCCTGAATCAAGAACCGGGACTCTTTTGAAAAGCTCGCCAACAAATCGACGGGCCTCATCTTGGGCAGCAATCACCTCGGGACTTGAAGCGTCTTTAAGTTTTGAGAAATCGCCCAGCGATTTCTTCAGCGAATGGCCCCAAGCCGCCAGATAATTCCAACGTGCACCACCGCTTGTTTTGGGATTAGGTGTGATCACGGTTACATCGCCTTTGATCAGATCATCCCAATCGGTAATCTGCTTAGGGTTCCCTTTGCGAACAAGAAAGACGATGGTGGATGTATAGGGTGAGCTTTTATGCTCAAGCCTTGACTGCCAGTCTTTTGGTATCAATCCGGATTTTTCTGCAATCGCGTCGATATCATAAGCGAGTGCCAGCGTGACAACGTCTGCCTCAAGGCCGTCAATGACCGCCCGTGCCTGCTTGCCAGCACCGCCGTGTGATTGCTCCACCGTAACGGTCCTTCCTGTTTCCTGTTTATAGTGTTCCGCAAATGCCTGGTTGAATTCCTGATAAAACTCGCGGGTCGGGTCATACGACACATTCAACAGCGTCAGCGATTCGGAATCGCCGTCGGTGTTGTTGCAACCAAGGACTGATCCGACCGCGACCATCAGGTAGGCGACTAAATGAACATTTCGCATGATTTGGCAATCAATCTTGGCTGAAGCATTACAAATCCGTAAGCAATACGCTTTCACTCATTACACTTGGCGTGCCAAACCGCATTTCGATGCAATGGTTTTGTTTTCATGGCGAAAACAACTGTGCTTTTCGATCTGCCCAGCAAATAATCTAGGCCTGGCCGCTAAATAAGACGGGGCCGTGTTATTTGATGGCCAGAATGGTGTGAATAGGTCACCAGTTAAAATCGAAACGCATGGCGAGGAGGTCTGAATATGTCGCTCCAAACGTTGTCTCTTCGGAGGTAACCGGTTGAATCCAATCGAACATCCACCTTGTTCTGTCGGACCAATACCAATTGAATCCGACAGTCAGATCGTTGTACTCGCCGCCATCAAGGTCTGACAAACGGAGGTTCGACCAACGAGCTTTGACTTCCCAGGCGCCTGGGCCGGTACGTCCTTGGCCGATGGCGAAGTTTGTATTGGGTCGGTTGCGGCCGAACTGGGCACCGTGTTGGCCAAATCGTTCGAAGATTCGGTTCTCACCCGTCAGGAAGTAGCTGATGTGGGCATAGGCGCCGCTCGCGTCACCGCTTCCAGAGTCGTTTAGATTGACGCTGGAACGAAAGGCTTCTGCTTGCACGGCGACTTGCCCCCAGACGCACGCAAACTCCAAATTACCAGTCGTGTAGGCGTCTGCCGCCAGCGGGCCACTGTCGATCAGTACAGGGCCACGTTGAATTTGCGGGCGGGCCTGAAATCTGACGAGGTTGTCGTGGTCATCGGTATGAAGAATCCCAATACCGGTGTGCACCAGATGCCGGCCGTTGGATGGTTCGTAGTAATAGGGCAACCAAGTCAATCGGCCGCTCAGACGGAACCCTTGGTTATCATCCAGTCGCGTCTTGACCGTGTCATTGATGTTGTCGAAAAACATCCCGCCTGACCAGGTAAAATTCTTCGCCTCGGTCGCGTTGTAGACGGCAAAGCCCACTTCTCGACTGGCTGCGAAAATGTTTTCAGATGGGATCGAACGTTCGTTGAAAATGTTATTGGTGTCGTTTGTTACTTGTTCAAGACTGAATGGGACAAAGAAGTTTCCGAACCGGATTCGGCCAAGCAGTGGCACTTCGTTCATGGAAAGGTATGCATCCTTCACTTCGGCCGATGCGTGAATACTGGACGCTGGCCCTTGCCCCGGTTCCAAAGTCAATTGAAGGCGAAAGTCGAATTGATCGTAGCCTGTGCCGTCGGCAACCAGTCGTAATCGCCGATAGCTGAAGTAGTTTTCCGTGTCCGGTATCGCGGCGTCGGCATCGGCCCACGTGATATAGTCAAGCTGCACGTGGCCACCAAGCTTGGTTGACCATTTCGCATCCGAATTAGTCGCTTTCGGATCGGGCTTCGACGGGCTGTCCTGTTTTATTCCAGTAGTCTGGACCTGTTTTGTATCAGCAGTTCCCGCTTGGCTGGCACCCTCTTTCGTCACATTGCCCAAAGCTTGCTGCTCGAGCTTAGCAAGCCGTTCACGGATGCTTTCGAACTCGCTATCAATCCGCGTTTCATCGGTCAATGCCGTCGCATCATCGGGCAAGACCGTCGCATCAGTCCCTAGCGGAGATTCATCACCGGTCAGAAATCGGACTGTCGGCTGGTCTTGTTCCGCTGATACGTGCTCATTGGTCTCGATGCCCAGGCCTTGAAGAAAGGCGATCACAACCAGGGCAAATCGGAACGCAATCTTAAAACAAGACGTGACCAAGACTGCCCCCGGAATCGAAACCGCAACAGAAATAAAAGCTAGACGTTCGCCTCCGGGGTTGCGGTCGGCTGATCGTCACGAGATTGTCCGCACGAGACGTTCGAATTATCGGCAGGGCAAAAATACTGCTTGATGAATAAACCGAACAATCATCACGGCTTCACCGAGCGATAAATGTTTTCGCTAGTTTTTTGGGAAAACACTCAAGTCTCGATGCGGAAACGCTGTTGTCCCGACGGACATTGCTGGCCAAGCAATTATTCCAACTCGTTGCGCTCGCCGCCATTTCGTGAAACGACTTGAGCTAGCTGGCGAATCGGTATGCTTGCGCTGAGGAAGCGAACCGAACCGTCACCGAACAATGCATTGGTACCGCCGGGGTGGAAAGCATAGATTTGGCTGGTGCCGTCAACATTATAGAATGGGTGCGGATAAGTAACGAGCGGTTCGCCGTTGGTCACGTTGATTGCGGCAGGACCGGGAAACGATACGCCATCCGCGGAAGCGCCCCGCAAGACATTCAACTCCGATGCCGGTCGGCACCAACCGCCACCGTTAACCCGATTATTGCTTGCCGGTGCAGCGGTTATCACCAAACGCCCACGACGATAAACATGCGGCCGACCTGCTGATTCGGTTAAGTGCAGTGCGTTGCTGAGTCCGTCGGTAAAGTCTCGGAAGTTCAGCCTAGCCGTTTTCGAAAGCGCTCCATTGGCAACGCCGACACTAGCCGGATCAACAAGGCCAAGGGTCTGAAGTTCGGGACTAACACCATAGAAGCCCGCGTAGTCGCCATTTGCGACAATCGGTGCCCATGTCTCGGGCGCCGGAGCACCATCGACAATGGTGCCATTTGGCGCCGAAGGGCATTCATAGGCTGGAATCCGAGTTCCGAACAGTGTTCGATTCGGTGTTCGAGCCGGGGTTGCTGGGTCAGTGGTGGCATCGGACCAGTTCCGGTTCTGGTCGACTTGCTCAAACAACGTGTTTTGTTCGATGTAAGGCAACAAGAACGTCGCCCAGCGTATACGAACTGTACTCACTGCGTTGGGGCGTATGTTGCTCGGTAAGTGACGGAACGTATCGTGGTGATTGTGCAACCCAAGGCCGATTTGCTTGAGGTTGTTGCTGCACTGCATCCGCCTAGCGGCTTCGCGCGCCGCCTGAACCGCAGGAAGCAATAAACCGACCATAACGCCAATGATGGCAATCACGACAAGCAATTCGACAAGTGTGAATCCAGATATCTTTCCGTTTTTGAATTGAGTGGACCGCATGTTTTTTTCCTAAGTAATGAACGTGTTATTTGTTTGGCTGTGGATGGACTTGTGATTAATCAACTGAAAATGTCAACGCATCGTTGCTGCCCTCCGAAATGGTGGCAGTCAATGGCGAGGTTTTAGGGTCAGAATACTTTTCTTTTAATCGATTCTTGGGCCCTTCTTCGGGCTTTTCGGTCAGCCACTGCTGGATCGTTACTTGGTAAGATCCCGCTGGCGCTCCGTCATTTCCGTCGTAGGTTGTCAGTTGAAAAGTTCCGTCGGGATTGGTGATACCGCGTGGTTTTTCAGTTGCTGTGTCACTAGCATTAACCGGGTGAAAGACGATTGTGGCATAGTTGATGGGAGCACCGCCTTTTAGAACTTTCCCTGATACCGGAAAGGTTGCAACTCGCTCCTCACTTTTCTGACAACCGAGAGTAAGAATACATAATGCAATGGCTAGAAATGTTACGGAGCGGGATGGTAGAGGATTCGAAAGTTGCATGAAGTCACGAGCTCAACGAATAAAGATTCGATCAATCTGTAATTGGCACTGCCGCTCTCAACGATCAATCAGATCACGCTGTTTTGACCAAGCCAAAGCATTGCATGTTGTTGCCGATTAAACGCAATGTGCGTGCCAGTGCAGAGTACGGTTTGTAGATTTTTTCACCGAATACCCGATCGAATCAGGATTCTGGCTAAAACAGGAGAAATCTTGAACGAACTTTCTTCGTTTTTATGGATGAAAGTTCAAAGCCCTGCTCCGCATAGCGAGCTGGCAGGTGGCGAAAGAAACGTCAGATCGCTACGGGAAATCTATCGTGAATGCAGCCATAAACATCCGTGAAGACTATCACATATAACAGCAAGCAATGCCCACTACTGTCGCCCCGTGCAATATGACGGCATCCCAGTAAATGCGATGGCAACCACTGGAAGATGGTTCGCGATGCTGGACGGAAACGCGATGAACCGTTCGTGTTCCGCAGTTACTCCAGCCACTAGATCTAAGTCATGCGTACTTCAATCCACGGCAAAATTTTTATTTGCGACGACGCGTTTATTAATCGCAAGAAGAAACAATTGCAAAATCGTTCAGCGAACCAGCTTGCGACATTCGATGCTTTTTGATAGTTTCTATAGCAGATGCCGACCCGACGGAACTGGGAGGTTTTTATCAATCCTGATAGAGCTGACCGCGATTGTGCGGAGGTGACGTCGCATGCTTGGCGGCATTTTCTTTGGATCGCATGCCGCCATCCGGAGGCTTTTTGATGTCAAACGCTGTTTTGTTTGAGCGTGCCCTTTCTGCGAATGCCGGTGGTCCGCAATTTGGGTCGCCTGTTGCTAATGCCCAGGTAGGCAACCAATTTCTTATGCTGCCGCGTTGCGAGTTGCGGTTTGAAAAGTGCGCCGACGGTTTCAAAATTCATTGCTGCACCGATGACGAAGTGGCATGTGCCACAATGCAAAATCTTTGCAAGATGGCTTGTGACGGCCTTTGCTCCTGCTCCTGCACCTACAATGGCATCACCTGCTGCCAGATAAACCTTTGCTGTGGCAAGGTGTGTTGTGAGCCAACGAAAGACGGCTGCTGCATCTCCTGCACAAGCGGCGACCAGAGCTGCTGTGAGATAATGCAAGCATGGTGCGACTGCTTGGCATGCTGCTGCGAGCAGGGGTGCTGTTGCTACATCTCATTTGGTGGCACGGCGATCTGCTGTGGCAAGTGCTAGTCGGCTGCGCTATGCATTGAGCTCTCGCGCCAGCATCCATCGCTCGACGCGAGAGGGCCGGCGCGATCGCGGCGCCCTGAGTGAGACCTTGCCTGTTTGCTCGCCCGATCGCGACCAGCCTACGAATGCATTTACGGGATGGGCGGGGGTTCCGTTTTTTGGCCGGGTATCTGCCTTCCTGTTTTTCTCCTTAAGCGACGCTTCTCGGTTCGGTCAATTTGGATAACGACCCCATCCTGGACGATGATGTTTACACTGCCAAACATCATGCCTTTAAGGGCATCTTTGATCGCATCGAATTCGTTTGCATGGTCATCCATAACGCCGCCGGCTAGCTTGGGTACTGAGGTGCGAAGTAAATACGGTAGGAAACGACGCCGACTGGAATGCGAATTGCATGCCATGGATTCCGCTGGCCTGTTTTGTACATTAAAGTCCGCTCGTTTTAATCGACTTGCTGCCGTTTGCGTTAAAAATCACGGTTGTTTCGTTGTGTGAGTGAGAGAACCGTGCCCACGACCGGAGCCAGAATATATGATGGGCATTGGTTGGGCGTTATCATTTGCTGGCCTTTCCGTTGAATATGCTGGGGTAGAGACTGATTTGACCGCTTTTGATGAACTTCTTTTCCGTATCTGGCGCGAGGCTTGTCGGCACGGAGAGCTTGCTAAGTCTGTCGGCGCGATTACCGCATGCCTGAAGGAGCATTTGCCGATCGAATCCCTGCTCGTTCGTTCGCTGGACACCAGTTGCAACACGGTAAAAACAGTCGCAATTGGCAGCGCTTCGCACTTGCCTTATTTGCCGTCCCCTGACACCGTGGGTAGCGTTGCGAAGTGGGAACGTGTCACCCAATGGGCAGGGCGAGGAGAATCCATTTTCAGCCCATCGAGTCGCCGTACTGGGGACGTACGTTTGCTGGTCCCGCCCGAGATCGAAGGGGACATTCTGGCGGGGCCGCTGGTCGGCGAAAGTGGGCCGATAGGTGTTTTGGTAGTGAATGCCACCGCGAATCGAAGTTTTCATCCTGAACATCAGCAGCTATTCGATGAACTGCTGGAGCCTATTTCAATCGCCTTGGAGAATCATTCTCAAAAAAGCGAATTGATGACGTTTCGGCAATTACGAGGTTCTGCTGACCGCACCTCCCAAACTGGCATTAGCAAGTCGGACGCCGCAAGCGAAGTGATTGTTGGTGCTGATTCGGGTTTGCGTCGAATCATGGAACGGGTGAAGCTGGTATCGTCGTCAGACGTTCCCGTGTTGATTCTTGGTGAAACCGGGACGGGCAAGGAAGTCGTTTCGAGGGCGATCCATATGCGATCGCGCCGTGCTGGCGGACCGTTCATTCGTGTCAATTGCGGTGCTATCCCTTCGGAATTGCTCGACAGCCATTTGTTTGGACACGAACGCGGCAGTTTTACCGGCGCTGAAGCGACTCGCCTTGGCTGGTTCGAGCGTGCCGATGGCGGAACATTGTTTCTAGATGAGATCGGGGAGCTTCCGCCTGCGGCTCAGGTTCGCTTGCTGAGGGTTCTTCAAGACTCGTTTGTTGAGCGCGTCGGTGGCCAAATTCCAATCCGCGTTGATGTAAGAATTATTGCTGCCACACACCGTGACTTGCCCACCATGGTCCGCGAACGGCAATTTCGTGAAGACCTGTGGTATCGAATCAACGTTTTTCCACTTTTGATGCCACCGCTGCGAGACCGCCCCGAAGATATCGGGATGCTGGTGCGGCACTTCACGCGAAAAGCCGCGGAACGCTTTGGGCTGCCCTATACCGAGCCTACGCCAGATGATTTGCTGCTGATGCTTCAATACCGTTGGCCCGGAAACATACGCGAACTGGCTGCTGTGGTCGATCGTGCCGTTATTCTGGGCGAAGGCGAAAGGTTGGATCTTGCGAAAGCGATCGGAATTGGCAGCAGCCCCGTCACGCCGATCGCGGCTTCCAATGATGCGACCTTTTATGAGGTTGTGCCCGAATCGCCCGTCGTTGCGCCGCAAGTTCGGTCCGTCCAGCCTCAAAGCAGCGACATGCCGTTAACGCTGGACGAAGCCATGAAACGCCATATCGAACTTGTTCTCGATCAGGTGGGTGGTCAGATCGAGGGAAAGAAAGGGGCCGCTCAATTGCTCGATATCAACCCTCACACGTTGCGGGCGAGGATGAGAAAACTTGGTGTGCGTTGGTCGGCCTTTCGGCAATAAAACAGCGAACTCACAACCTGTGCCTAGAAAAACCTCGCCACCCAATTTCGCATTTGATGTCTGGCTCGAACCATCTGAATCGCCTGCTCCCAGGCGACTCTGTTGACATCCGATGCGCTAAGAGGACCGTGATGTCCGGCTCGGGCGGGCACACCGAGCCCTCGCGACTGCTTTACGGGATCAACAAACGCGGGCCCTGAATGCTCAGTGGGCGGGTCCAGATACTGACTGACACGATTAGAAGTCATTGTGTAATCCGATCGTCCAATTGGCCATTAGTCACCCGGCATGCAACCTGGCAAAGGTTTCGCTCTGGCCGCCTTAAGAACATAGATTGTTCAGCGATTATCGTTCCATTGAACCCAAAAACTACTATCAAAGCTTAGTATTCGTCAGTCGCCCCTATCGGGAATGCCGCACGATCGGCACGGCCCGCCTGATCCGTTGCTGCAAGCTTGGACTGTCGTCCACAAATCGTGTGGCGATGCAGACCAACGACTTCGCAGAAGGCCATTTCGATCGATGACAATGCCATGAAACATGCAACAACCGTCAGATATAGCCGTAACATATAACGGGTTTTGTGGCATACAAAACTTTGTTATCGGAAGGCGAAAATGTGGCTTTGGCCGCGGATGTAGATCGTGCCATTAGAAATTGCTGGTGTTGTCAAGCAGTTTTCACCGCAAAAATTATTCGAAATCAGGTTGAACGTCGGGCCTGCCTGAATGACCACTGTTTCCCCTTCTTCACTGGTTAAATAGAGATGGCCATCGGCCGCGATGGGCGATCCTACGAAACTGCGGCTCCCTTTCATTGGCAGTCGCTTTTTGTAAACGAGCTCTCCGGTAACCGCTTGGTGACAGGTTAATATGCCGGTGTTGGAACAGATATAAAGATAGTCGCCGTAGACGATCGGCGTCGGCATGTACGGACCTCCTTTTGTGTCGCTCCATGCGACATATTCGGATCGAACTACGCCTTCGTCCAGTGTGAGGTCTCCTCTTGCATCCAAACGAATGGCGTAAATCGGTTGAATGGGGCGATAGCCGCTGGAAATGTAGATCAGCCCACGAGCGGCAAAGGGCGTTGGTACCGCAATTTCACTGTTGCGTTTGATTTGCCAAATCTCTTGCCCCGTTTCAAAATCATAGCCACGTGCTGCTCCTGTGGCATTGGTAACGATCTGCAGTCCGGCCGGGGTTTCGATCACGGTGGGAGTCGACCAACTCGGGATCTCATCACGATTTGTCTTCCAGATTTCATTTCCCGTCGCCACGTCATACATAGCGATGAACGACTGGTCTTGTATATCGCACTGCAATACTAAACGATGATTGTAAAGGATCGGTGATGCGCCGAATTGCCATTGGTAGTCGCGGTCATAAAACCAACCACTGTCCAGCAAGCCAAGGTCCTTTTCCCAGACAAGTTGGCCGTCCATCGTGTAACAGTAAACGCCTTCGGATCCGAACCACGCGACAACGTACGTGCCGTCGGTGGCGACCGTTGAATTCGCATGAGTCGACTTGAGATGACGTTTGACACGGGGCGTTTTCTTGCACGCTGTTTGCTTCCAAAGAATTTCACCCGTTTCAGCATTCAAACAAAAAGTCACAAACTCATGTTCGGTATCGTCCTCGACGCTGGCGACATCGCCATACAGACCGATACGAAGTTCCGCTGCCTTGCTGCTGATTGCTGTTGTGACAAACAACCTGTCATTCCAGATCACGGGGCAACTGTGCCCGAGACCCGGGATTGGCGTTTTCCAAGCTAGTTTCTCTCCCTTTTCCGCGTCCCAATTTGTAGGCGGTTGTTGGCCATCAGCGATACCGCGAGCACCGGTCCCACGAAATTGCCCCCAGTTGCGACCGGAAACAGCCAGGTCGTCGGCAAGCGACTCGGTTGAACTAGCGGGAAATCCTTCGCTGGCCATCTCCGCAGATTGTCGGTCGTTATCCGCTGTCGATGCCGGCTTGGGAAGCGACGCGATTTCAACCTCTGTCAATCTACGATAGCGTTGCTCTTTCCCTGAGATTGTCCACCGCAATCCTTCCACAGCCGAATCGATAACTTGGAACTGCAGTTTGGCAAACCCGTTTGAAAAATCGGTCTGCGAGTCTGCATCGAGGGTATATGCTCCACCGCCTTCAGTTTTCACAGACAGCGCCCCATCTTGACGGCTAATGTCGAATCTTGATTTGGTTTCGGAAAGATAGGTACCGGAATAAGAATCGAGTGTCACTTGAGTGATTTCGACCTTCGGATAGAACTTGGCCAGCGATTGCGAGATCATTTCAGCCGCTGCTTTCTTTTGTGTGTCCCCCGCCGCCGACAAAGTGGACATCAAAGTCCGTCGCCCCGCTTTTCCGCCGGTCGTGATGTGGCGAATAGTTTCCAGGTCATCCTATGCGACCGCTTTTACTAGCGTCATGTCCACGTCGGTTGCGCCAGCTAAAACTAAAGCCTTCATGATGTCATAGCGATTGCCTATTTCTGCCCAGGTAATAGGCGTCGCATTGTAGAACGAATCCTTGACATTGGGATCGGCTTGCTTTGCAAGCAGATATTGGACAACTTCCAGATGTCCACGGTCGGCGGCGAAAGAGAGCGCGGAAGCGCCGTAATTGGTTTTTTCATTGACATCGACACCCGACTCGATCGCTTGCTTTACTTTTCCTAGATCGCCTCGACGTGCCGCCTCCCAAAGTATTTCGGCGGCTGCCGTTTTCATTTGTGGATTCTGTGCTATCGCAAACCATGGGATTAGGAATGCAAAAATCAGAATGGAAAGCACGGTCCGACGGAATTGATTGGCATGAACGGTTGGATGCATACTGCTGTAGTTTCTTCTAAGGCCAAAAACCTATCGTAAAACCGAAGGGAACCATAGCAATCGTCAAAGCGGTTAATGGTTTTCGGATCGGTTCATAGTTGCAATCGCGTCCAAAAACGCGAATACGTCGTCGAGCGAGGCTTGTACAATCACCATATGTTCGGTTTGTGGATATTCTTTCCATTGAACTGTTTTCCCTTTGGCAGTCAACGCATCCACAAGACTCCTGGCACCGGATTTTCCGAAATCGCGATCTCCGGCGGCTATGAACCACGGCGCCGCACCCGGTTCGCGTGAACCGAATCTTCCGCCGCCACCAAGTGCGACCACTGCGGATGGCAAATCCGGTGCTTGCACGGTTTGCTGGGCCGCCTGCATGGCCCCCATGGAATGCCCCATGAAGAATACGCGGTCGCGATCGACAGGAAAATACCGCGCGATTTCTTCGAAAATCTCTGTACTGGAAAGCCCGATTCCGCCAAGCAGGCGTTGTCGAGGGGCGACTGCTATCCAACCTCGATCTGCCGCAAACTGAACGGCCCGGCCAGCGCCATAAGTTTCGAAAAACATATTCTCGCTACCACCGGCTCCATGGAACAGAAACAGCACCGGATAAGTTTCCGAGCGCTTCGGTGGGACTCGTAAACGGATGTTGGCAGTGCGTTGATCTTTGGCGAGCGAGATCCACGTGTCGCCAATGAATTGGTCGTTTAGCAGTGCGCTGCAATCGCCGTTTGACTTCATCAGGGTCTCCGCATCCAGCAGCAGTCGACTGGCCGGATAGTCCGTTTCTTGCACGAGCCCGGAGTTGATGTTTTTCAGCAGTGAAAAATGGTTTGCGATGGTAACATCGCCTGAGCTTTTTATCCCAGTTTTCCGCAGCGTCTCTGAAGCTTTGTCGATGGAGCTCAATCGCGACTCGAGTTGTCCGACTCGACTGATGACAAAGTTTCCCAGATCGATCTCAATGCCGTTGATAATAGCCTTTGCGACTATAACGTAGTCGCCTTCTTGCAGCTCCAAGTTTTGCCATGTCCAGCATTGCTCCAAAGCTTGTCTGGCGATGGGGTCGCTTTGGTGCAGCGGGACTTTGCTTTTATCGAAGGCAAGCGCGTATTCGCCTCGAGACGCAAGCGGGTAGATGGCGAAGCGAATATGGATCTTTTTGTTGTAGCCACTGTTTTCTTGAGTTAACGGATAGAAAGATTTTAAGGTTAATTTCAATTCGGTGTTGGTTGCATCCGACAACAGTGGCGTCGCATCGATTCTTCGGGACATCAACCACGCGGTATCCGCACCGGGTGGTCTGCTCTGCCGAAGCGCGACGGTGGCTAAGTCGAGCGATTTGGCGGCGTCCAGCAATCGCAATGAAAAGAAGCTAGAAACCGTTTTCTCCATCAACGCTGTCGAACGGGACCTTCCATGCAGGTCAGCAATTTCCCACTGTTGCTCGAATCGCTTAAGCCGACGCCCCAGCTCATAGCGAGTCTCCTGGGCACAAAGATTGCTGCCGCAATTTGGCGAGCAAATGCTCAACAGCGCTAAAGCAGCACAAAAGATGGTAAGCAAAGCGGCTTTTTGCTTTTGACGCATTGTTGTCGACAGTAAAACTTGGTCAGACGTTCTTACTTTCCATCGATTTCGATTTGAAACGTTGAATGCGATGTCTGCCACCACTGAATCCATGCCTCTTTATTCTCACCAAAAGCCTGTCTGGTCAGCTTTTCGAGCCCCACCGTTGCGGCGGTTCGAACTCTTTGGTCTTCATCGCTGATCGCGATTAACAATGCTTCGACCGCGATCGGATGTCGAAAGTTTGCAAGCCCTTGAGCAGCGACGATCCTGACAACCGGCAACCGTGCTTTGAGACCCGCCAAGTGTGGTGCTAGACGCAATGCGGTGACGACTCGCTTCCGGAGATCTTCACGCGTACCATCGGCTTGTGCCGATTCTGAAAACCTGCGAATCGATTCAACCATTACCATAATATCGTCAACCGACTGAGGTATCTCCAGCACCGGCAATTCGATTCCTACTGGCAACAGCTTTTCCAAAGTGCTACCAGCCAGCAACTCTTCTTGCGTTGGTAGTCGTCCGCCACTGGGTAGATTCAAGTTCAAGATCACGTCAAGCTTTGCACGATCCGCTGGATGGAGTGACTGTATTCTTGAGTATGCATCGACTCGCACCGTTGGATTCGCTGAGAACACTCCTTCGGCTGCCGTCCGAGCCGTGGCGGACACTTCAACTTTCTGCAATGAAGCGACCCCGATCTGTTCCGCTTGCAGCAGTAGATTTTTAGCCGCTTGAATGTCAGCACTCGAAACCTTGAAGGTAGTCTGGAGTTTTTCCGCTGGCACGCCAGCGCGGTCCATCCAGATCGCTGACTGGTACGCCCATAATGTCAAATCGCCTCGTGCCGAAAGAATTCTCTGGCAGCGCAGATCAACGACGCCGACGATGAACGACTGACCAGGTGGCGGAGAGTTCTTGTGATAGTCGATGCAAACCACTTCGACCAAGAAACCTTGCTCTGCTGCATCGTTGAGTTCGATGATTTGGGTCCGTTGGTAGGTCCCCTTGGCTGTCAGTTTTCCTTTTAACCGCAAAGCTGCCAATCGCTGGACATCACCACCTT
>DNWZ01000115.1:0-5490 GCA_003506095.1 Planctomycetaceae bacterium
ACCCCGCCCAATGTCGAGCGGATGTTGAAAATGCACCCAACAATGACCGATCCGATCACGAGCCCAGGTGGACCTAACGCACGATCAGTCTTTGCCTCGATAAGGGTTGAACAATAGATAATTAAGGTGCCTGTAAAGGTCGCTGGATTGCAACAAACCGTTGTGCTTGCCTTCCCCCGCCAGCTTCGGACCGCTCAGCAAAACGACTCGGTCCGACGCTCGTAATGTTGGCAGACGCCTTGGCAAAACAATCACCAATGACTTTTCATCCGCCAATTTTCGCAGCGCAACCAAGGCTCGATCGCCCACCAGTTCGTCCATGGACGCTGGCGGTTCCTGAACCACAATGATTGGTGGCCGGTGCACCACGGCCCGGGCGATTCCCACCGCGTATTTTTCGTCCACGCTCAACCGTGGATCCTCGGCACTTAAAATCGTTTGCAAGCCGTCTTCGAATCGTTTGAACAATGAATCGATCCCCAGGCTTTCAATCACCGAAGTGATATCGTCGTTGACTCCTTCGCCGCCTTCGCCGACCAAGTTCTGCAACAGTGTCCCTTCGCTTATCGGCCCGTCGGCACCAATCCAAAGCACATTTTTTGCCAATGAACGCGGATGAATCTCATTGATTTCGATGCCATCGAACATGATTCGCCCGCGCGACGGTCGGCCAATCCCGAGCAACAATTCAGCCAACGCCAGGGCCGATACAGATCGGGATCCCATCAGTGAAATCATTTCGCCGGGACGCAGCTCCAGACTCACACCGCTGAGAATCGATTCGTTGCCTTCGACGCTCAAGCTGACATCGCGAAAGACAACCGCATCTCTCAATCCGGCCAATCCGACTCGCTGTTCACTGGGCATCGCATCGTCGCTCAACCGCAGATACTGGTAAACCGCCCGCGCCGCTTCGTCGGCCGTCGAACTCCCCTTGGTCGCTTCGGCCAAACGAATCGCCCCGGCCACAGCACTGCCCAAGGCAAGCCCCAAGACGAGCGCCGACGTCACACTCAATCCGGAGTCTGCGGTTAACAAATTGACGCCCAAACCTAGAACCAACAACGCAATCACCAGGGAAACAGCAAACGACATCACAGGCACTAGCCGGCTCCGCGACGATTGCCCCATCGCGATCCGCTGCATCAGCAGATCCAGCTCGCCTTCGAACGCTTTGTCCGCTGCACCGCCCGTATAAGTCTTGGCCAACAAGGGCGCCTGACTGATCAGGTCGACCAATCGGCGACGTGATTTCGGCAACTCCCAAGCTGTCGTTTCATCCTCCATCCGCAGCCTCAACCATTGGTACAGCTGCCAAAGCAACAAACCACCAATCACCGCCAAGGAGGCTAGCGAAACATTCACCAGCAACGCGACCGTGACGCTGCCAACCAACAACAGCAGGCTGCGCGGGAACGCTTGCCACCAGGCAATCAGGCCGCGAGACAGTTGTGGCAACTTCCGGTCGATCAGCACCTGCGCCCGATCTCGCTGAGCAATCGCGCCTTCGATTTCCGCTCGACGCAGCGACTGGGTCAACAACTCGCGATGCAGTTTGGCAACCACTCCGCGGCTGCGTCGATCGCTGCCTCGTCGATGCCCCCAATTGAAAATAGCGAACGCCAGTGACAACAGCAGCGCGATCAAAACCAGATAACTCAACTGCAAAAGCGGCGACTGGACCAACCAGGCCTGTGGAATCGGCACCACCAGATGGCTGCCCAGTTGGACCGGCGACTGATCAATGCCGCGTTTTTCCAACAAACGAGCGATCACGCCCACGACGACGACTAAACCAGGAATCAGCAGCCCCGTGGCAATTGCACAGAAATACCAACCGGTCGATGCGCGACCTGCTGGATCGCGTCGCGCCGACGCAAAGGCCCCAGAAAAGATTGACAAGTGCTATCTCCCACAAACAACCGCCGTCAGAGACGTCGGCAATGATCAACTACAACTGCTCAATCGTAACCCAAATCGACGCTGGACGCCGAAAACGAGTTTGCAGTGATCAACGGCCAGCGATCTAGGCGGCGCGACGCAGTGCCATCGGTTCCGCCACCGCCGGACGTGACAGCGACAGCGTGGCTGGTTCTTCTGCGGGTGATTCGATTTGGTCATAACGAATCGCACGTACCGCCGCTGTTTCACGCAACAATGTGCTGGCTTGGCCGATCGTTTCCGCCCATCGCCCTGGCGTAAACAGCCGACCCGGGTGCAGCAAATTGATGATCGCCGTCGTCGCTACCGCACCGAATCCCGATCGCTGGTCGATCTCCGATGACAAACTACGCAGCGTTCGGCCGCGATGGAAGCTCGGCGAAGCGAGCAACGCCTTCTCGCTGGCCAAAACGACCGACTCGCTAGCCAATTCGCATCGCCACCCATTGTCAGACAACAATCGTGGCCAAGCAAACTCCGCTGCGACCGCGTCCCGCAGCCCAAATGCTCGACATGCTGAACGTAGTTCGGATCTTCGCCAAAACGAAGCGATCAAGTAGGCGCCGCGAATCGATGCGGCTTGCCGACGTGTGATTTGGCTCGCACCCCGCCCCAACGGAGACACTACGTCGGTCGCCGAATCGCACCATCCTGCGGCAGTGATCGGACCTTCGGCGCTGCCCCGAGCAATCGGCGCGACAATCGCCACCGATTCTGTTTGCAGACTCTCGACCGCTGAACGCGTCCAATCGTGGGTCGCACGAACGCCACCACCGATCACATGAATGAATCTCGAACTGGCAACCTCCGCAGCCGCCGCCACGAGGGTCGCCAAATTGTTGGAGCCAGCGGTCACGAAACGGACCTCATCACCCAGATCAAACGGATCTTGGTAGGAGCCGTCGTGGGCTACCCAAACCTCCGCTCCCGAAGGCCGGTTCTCCAGCACCGAGACAAGACTTTCTTCAAAGGCGACCACATCGCCTAAGTGGGGAACCACGATCGAGATTCGCACGTTGGATTCTCTGGGTAACACGGCCGCGACCTCATCCTAAACCGCCTAGGCAAGCTGGCTTGATCCACCATGCTGCCATGGTTTGTTTCGGAAGTTTGCCCATGTTAAGTTTAGGCCAAGGTCCTCACCGCCCAGGAAACTCTGCTTTCCCGATTCCAGCACCCCGCCAAGTTTGCCTATTCGCAACAGTCTGCTCATTCGCCACCATTGCGGCACACCTTGCGGGGGACCGTCGGCCAACAGACGTGCTGAACAACTTTCGCTATTCTGGGCAGTAGTTTCCATCACTCAAAACACGCGAGCCGAACTCTCCAGCTCGCCCCCCTCAGTCTTTGCTGGCAAGAACAGATGAAACAACGTCGCCTCGGAGGCCAAGGGCCAAGCATTTCGGAAATCGGCTTTGGCGGTTGGGCGCTGGGCGGCCAGTGGGGCGATCAAGCCGATAACGATTCGGTCGCCGCTTTGCACACCGCGATCGACGCTGGCATCAATTTTATCGATACCGCTCCGGGATACGGCGACGGGCGCAGTGAACGCGTGATCGCTCAAGCGCTGAAGGCTCGAACCGAAGAGTGTTTTGTCGCAACCAAAACGCCACCAGCCGATGGCCCCTGGCCGCCGTCGCCGTATTGTCGCTGGGAAGATCGTTACGGAGCGGCGTACCTTCGCGACAACGTCAACCAGCGACTGGCACAGCTGGGCGTTGAACGTCTCGATCTGTTGCAACTGCATTCTTGGACCCGAGCCTGGAACGACGACCCACAACCGCTGCTAGTCCTGCGTCAACTTCGCGACGAAGGCAAACTGAACCTGATCGGCATCTGCACCCCAGAACAAGACCAGAACTGTGTGATCCAGTTGATGCGTGACGGTTTGGTCGATGTCGTGCAAGTGATCTACAACATTTTTGACCAAGAGGCAGCAGCTCAAATCTTTTCGACCGCAGCCGAAACACGAACCGGAGTGATCGTTCGCGTATCGCTGGACGAAGGTTCGCTTACCGGCAAGTACGCCGCAGACCACCAGTTTCCCGAGAACGACTTTCGACACCGATACTTCGCCGGCGACCGTCTCCAGCGAACCGTCCAGCGGGTTGAATCGATTCGCGCCGAGTGTGCTCGTTACGGTTTGTTTCCCGAGTATTCCATGGCTGACATCGCTATCAAGTATGCCCTGGCACCGCCGGCGGTATCAACCGTGATCGTTGGCACAAGAAATAAGGAACAATCCATCAGCAATGCCCGAGTCAGCGGGTTACCGGATCTACCAGAATCACTCCTGCGCGACCTGCGCCAATACAACTGGCTCCGCGGCGTCTGGTATTCAGGTAAGTAAGGGTTTGGGAAACGGCTTGAATTACGAGATTTTTTACGGATGAACTCGCCGCTCGGCCGACTCGTCGTCGGTATTGCATCGTCGAATCTTGACAGACGCTTGACGACCGCGTCAGCAGTCGCCTGACCACGGATTGGATCAAAGCAGACGCCGGAAATTTAATCGGTGATCGCGAAACGTGGCCCGAACTATTAAACTCTGCGCATGAATCCATCGCTGCTCCACCCTCCGACGATCGCGTTGCCAATGATTGGCCAGGCTGAGTCGCTGCAGTTCGTTTCGCAGTGGCCTTGGCTGGTCTTGATCACGCTGACAGCCCCGATCGCCTTGATCGCTTGGCGTTTGAGGGTTTATCCGACCTGGTGGTGGACGGTCCTGATCGGCGTTTCGCTCGCCGCGAGCATGTTCGCCGCGTTTGTGCCGGCTTTTTTGGCAGCGGTGCTGTTGCTGGACGGTTTAATGGTGACATTGGTCGCTTGCGACCTGATCCTTCTGCTGACTTCGACTCGACGAGGCATTTTTGCGGAACGATCGGTGGCCCGAACCGCTTCGCTGGGGGTCGAATTGCCGTGCGAATTGACGATCCGAAACGATACCGCGGTGCGACTTCGCGGCGCCGTGCGTGACGATTTGCCCAACGATTTCACCTGCCGGCCGTCCAGCCACGTGCTCGACCTGCCCTCACGCGGCCAAGTGACAATGCGGCGAAAGATTCTGCCCGGTCGCCGCGGTGCGTTCACGCTGGACAAGGTTTATTTGCAGCTGCAAAGTCCGTTGCGAATGTGGGTTCGACAGATTGCGATCGACGTCAGCAACCGACTGAATGTCTATCCCGACATGAAGCAGTTGTCCGATTACGCGCTCCTGGCACGCACCAATCGGCTCAGCCTGATCGGCGTTCGTCGGACACGGCGCATCGGCCAAGACAGCGACTTTGAACGCTTGCGAGACTACACCCGTGACGACACCTATCGACACATCGATTGGCGTTCGACGGCGCGACGTGGCAAGTTAACCGTACGCCAGTTTCAATCCGACCAAAGCCAGCGAATCATTTTCTTGATCGACTGTGGGCGGATGATGACCAACCAGCGCGAAGGTTATTCGTTGCTGGATCATGCGCTCAATTCAATGCTGATGATGTCTTATGTCGCCCTGGCCCAAGGTGACGAAGTCGGCATGCTCTGTTTCAGCGACCA
>DNWZ01000115.1:5525-20739 GCA_003506095.1 Planctomycetaceae bacterium
GTTCGCTGGTGGTGTTTACGACCAGTGTGATCGACGAAGTCAATGCGTCGCAAATTGTCGACTACTTATCGAACTTAACGGGACGCCACTTGCCGCTTGGCGTTTTGATTCGCGATCGACAAATGTTTGATGCCGCCGATTCGCCAGACGGCGGCGCGCATAAGATGTACTCCGCAGCCGCTGCAGCGGATATCCTGTTGTGGCGTCACGAACGGATTGTCGATTTGCAACACCGCGGCGTGCTTGTGATTGATGCTTTCCCCGAAGATCTCGCCGCGCCGATGGTGAACGAATACTTGCGAATCAAAGCGAAGCATTTGTTGTGATCGCGCCCAACCCAGTGGTCGGGGTCAGCCTGCGGCGCGGATAAACTTGGCCATCGCAGCGGGCATTGGCGATTCAAAAAGTACCGGCTCGCCGGAGACGGGATGCGTAAAGCCAAGCGTTTGGGCGTGCAGAGCCATCCGTTGGCGAATCCAGCGTGGATGCTCACTGCCGCTAGCGCCGTATCGCGGGTCGCCCAGCACCGGATGGCCAATCTCGGCCAAATGGACACGAATCTGGTTTCGCCGCCCTGTTTCCAGATGCACTTCCAGCAGCGTCGTGTCGGCCATTCGCCGCGTCACCTTATAATGTGTGATCGCGAGTTCGGTTTCAGGCGATTCCGACGTCGAGAAGCGGTCTAAGTTTTTGCGAGTCCCCAAGTGCGTGCGGATTGTTGCTTCATCCCTCTGCATCAAACCGTTGACAATCGCCACATAAGCCCGCTGAGGTTTGCGTTCTTTAAATTGCTCGATCAAACGCTCCGCGACCGTTTCGTTCTTGGCCATCACCAACAGTCCGCTGACTTCGCGGTCGAGCCGATGGACCAGGCAAGCGAGCCGTTTTCGCCGTGAATAGCTGATGTAGTGGGAGACGCGTTCGACCAGCGTGTTCTTTTCGCCATGGTCGGTCGGTACGGTCAGCACGCCGGCGGCTTTGTCGATCACGATCAAATGGTCGTCTTCAAAGACCAGCGAAAATGTCCGATCGTCCCATTCCTTTTTCTTCGGCTTGTATCCCTGATGAGGATCAAACTCCACACTGACCAAGTCGCCTGCAGCAACGGGGTAGCCGATTTCGTTGCAGACGCGGCCGTTGATGTGCACGCATCCTTTGTCGAACAGCCCGCGGATCTTGCTGCGAGACAAAGAAGTCAAGCGTTGAACAATCAGGTCGCAACGTCCCGAGTGTTCTGGTTCGACCTTGGTGGACAATATTTGGATCGGCATCGAAAGCAGGCAGTTCAGGGAATCAGCAGTCGGATTTCATCGGTGTGGATGCAGAATCATAATCAAGCCCCGGTCGAAATAGCGACCGGCCGTTATCGCTGGCCGCATTTTAACCCGAATCCTGAGTGAGCCTTATGAAAATCAGACCCCTCTGGCGCGACGAAGTCCGCGAAGTCGATCGAATCGCGATCGAAGAATTTGGGATCGCGGGGATCGTTTTGATGGAAAACGCGGGGCGCGATGCAGCCGCCTGGATCACCGCGCGGTTTCCGCCTGGCGATGTCTGCATCCTGTGTGGGAAAGGGAATAACGCCGGAGACGGATACGTGATCGCACGGCAGATCGAAACCGCCGGAGATGGTACTTGGCCAGTACGCATCGTTTCGATCGTTGATTGCGGCGAACTGGCCGGCGATGCGGCGATCAACCATGCGATTGCACAGCGTGCCGAAATACCGATCGCGATCGCCCGTGATGACCAATCGTTGCGGGATCTGGTCGGCAACCCTGACGTCCTCGTCGATTGCCTGCTCGGTACCGGCGCGACCGGTCCGCCACGTGGTTTGTATGCCGAAGCGGTGCGATTGGCGAACCGTTTGCCGACGCATCGGATCGCGATCGACGTCCCAACCGGACTCGATTGCGACACCGGAATCGCCGCCGACCCGACCTTTCGAGCGTCAGCGACGCTCACTTTTGTAGCCCCAAAAATCGGATTTACGCAGCCTTCGGCCACCGATTTCCTCGGTCAAATCGTCCCGATCGCGATCGGGGTACCCAAAAAGTTGCTGTCACGTTATCAAGCGGAAAGTTAATCCCAAAAGCTTGAGTTACAATCTGCTTTTGTCATCATCCCGCCGCAATCAACCTACCCCACTCGTCTCGAGACTCTCCTATGTCGCGATTTCATGCATCGCCTGCGTTTTCGTTCTTGGTCATTTTCGCCGCCTTGGTTTCGTCACCGATCATTCGTGGCGGCAGGCTGTCGGCAGAGGAAGTCAACATCTCGCGTTTCGAACGAACCGTGGTTGGCACCTCGTTGGCCCAACCGATGGAAATCGAAATCTCGCCCGACGGCAAGATTTTTGTAATCGAACTGGGCGGTACGCTCAAGCAAATCGATCCTGCGACTGGTGTGGCGACCGAGGTAGGGAAATTATCGGTCACGACGGCTCAGGAGAACGGTTTGATTGGCATGGCATTGGATCCGAAGTTTAAGGACAACGGCTGGATCTACCTGCAATATTCGCCACCTGATTTTTCAGGCCAATACATCAGCCGTTTCGATTTTCATGATGGGCGACTCAATTTGGCCAGCGAGAAGCGTTTGTTTTCCTATGAGGAACAGCGACGCGAATGCTGTCACCATGCGGGATCGATGGAGTTCGGTCCAGACGGAAATCTTTATATCGGCACTGGTGACAACACGAACCCGTTTAACGATTCACAAGGGTTCGCACCGATCGATCAACGAGACGATCGCGGGCCATGGGACGCGCTGCGAACCGCCGGAAATACGAAAAGTTATAACGGGAAAGTACTAAGAATTCGACCCGAAGCCGACGGTACCTATTCGATCCCCGATGGAAACTTATTTCCCAAAGACGGCTCGATCGGTCATCCCGAAATCTATGTGATGGGGTGCCGGAATCCTTGGCGAATCAGTGTCGACCAAAAGACGGGATATTTGTACTGGGGCGATGTCGGCCCCGATGCTGGTTCCGATGGCCCACGTGGTCCACGCGGTTATGACGAAGTCAATCAAGCTCGCACAGCGGGCAATTATGGTTGGCCTTTGTTCATCGGCAATAACTATGCGTATTCGATGGTCGACTTTAAGACTGGCGAAATCGGGCCGCCGCAAAACCCAGAACGTCCGGTCAACGAATCGGTCAATAACAGCGGATCGCGTGAATTGCCGCCCGCACAACCGGCGATGATCTACTACCCGGCGGCTCAGTCGTCTGAATTCCCCGAGCTCGGTTCAGGCGGCCGAACGGCATGCGCAGGCCCGGTTTATCATTTTGACAAAAGCTTGGAATCCGACACCAAGTTTCCGGCCGCTTATGATTCGACCCTGTTTGCGTTTGAATGGTCGCGTAACTGGATCATGGCGGTTCATTTGGATGCCGATTCGAATGTCCAGCGCATCGAACCGTTTTTGCCCGGGATGAAGTTCACGCGTCCGATTGATATCCAGTTCGCTGGCAACGGGGCGATGTATGTGCTCGAGTATGGCGAGACGTGGGGCATGAATCCCGACGCGCAACTGGTTCGTATCGACTACATGCGTGGCAACCGCACTCCGGTCGCTGTGGCCAAGGTCACCGGCGGTGTCGGTCGCGAACCGTTGGTCGTTCAGCTTTCGGGCGATGCATCAACCGATAAAGACGGCGATTCGCTCACCTATCGCTGGACCTATGTCAAATCGGGTGACGCGTCGGCGAGCCGAAAGTTGATTGCTGAAACCGCTAGTGCGGAAGTCGTGTTTGACCAGCCGGGTGTCTATACGGTCGAACTGGAAGTGAAAGATCCCAGCGGCGCCAGCAACGTTTCGTCGGCACCGGTGATCGTTGGCAATTCGCGGCCTGAAGTCGTTTTTCTGAAACCGCTGGATGGCGATTTTTTCACCCCTGGCCAACCGGTTGAATATCAAGTTGTGGTGCGCGATCGCGAAGACGGCACGAGCGATTTTGAACAGGCCGAAGAAGACGACTGGCATTTGATCGAATCGCAAGCTCCTTCAAGGATATTCGTCGAAGCGATTGCAATGGCAAACCTAGTGGACGCCAAAGCCCAGTCGCCGGGGCTGACATTGATTCGCAAAAGTGATTGTTTGAATTGTCACGCGACCAATCGACGTTTGGTCGGCCCCAGTTTTGTCGAAATCGCCGACAAGTATCGCGACCAGCCGCATCAATTGGAAAAATCGGCCCAGCGAGTTCGTGACGGATCGACGGGCGTGTGGGGCAAGATCGGTATGTTGCCGCACCAACAACACACGGAGTCCGAAGTGATGCAAATGGTCGAATATGTATTTTCGGTGACGGCGGATAAGTCGAACCCTACCAGTCAAGGTTTCGCGAACTCGCTACCGATCGGTGATGTCAGCAGCAGTCTGAAGCTGGAAGCAACTTACACCGATTTGGGGCGTGATGAGATTCCGGCCCTCATCGGCACCGGTTCGGTCGTGCTGCGAAGTCGGCATGTCCAGGCCGAAGCGGCTGATCAGATTCAGGGAACGCAAGCTCTCGGTTCCGCTAAAGCTGAAGGGGGAAAGTTCATGGGCGCGATCAACCATGACGCCTTCTTGAAGTTTGATGGAATCACGCTCGATGGGCTGAAGGCGATTGCGGCACAAGTCGCCAGTGCGGGCGCCGGAGGCACGATTGAAATTCGGCGTGGCAAGCCCGATGGTGAATTGATCGGGTCAGGCGAAGTCAAAGTGAATGGAAGCTGGGAAGATTTTTATGAGCTGGAGATTCCGTTAGCAGAGAATACCGGACGTGACGCGTTGTTCTTGGTATTTAAGAACGAGAAAAATAGAGGCGGCTTGATGAATATCGATTCGATCAAGTTTCGCTAAAGCGAGTCTCTTTTTTGTTGCCAATTCACAACATGACGCCTTTAGGTCGCGTTACAATTTGCGATCACAGGCCTTGCGGCAAAAAAATCTCGTATTGCGAATCGAATCTCCCTTCTCTGTGTCACCCATGAGCAATTCCCCCTGGTCGGATTTTCCCGCTGCTGGATCGGCGTCACAGAACCCATATGCACCGACGGAGTTTACGACGAATTTGCCGATGGGCAGCGTTTCGGACGTAGAGACGCGAAACAAGTTCCTCAATCATGAGGCATCGATTCAGGGAATTGGGGCACTCTATCTTTTGGGTTCCATTTTCTTATTAATCGGGGGCGCCTTTTTGGTGATCGGCGGCCTCGCCTCGACTGCAGCGGGCCAACCCGATGCGTTGCTCGGGCTTATCGTCGGACTGGTCTACTTGCCGTTGGGGTTATTGCAGTTTTGGGTCGGTCGAGGATTGCGAGCAATCAACCCCAAAGTACGCACTGCATCGATCGTGCTATCGGTGATTGGTCTGATCGGGTTTCCGATTGGCACGATCATCAGCGCGTACTTTCTTTATCTGCTGGCCAGCAAGAAGGGCGAGTTTGTCTTTTCGGCGGAGTACGCGCGAGTCCGTGCGGCCACGCCGGAGATCAAGTATCGCACGTCTTGGATTGTCTGGGGTTTTCTGATCGCATTGATTTTGCTGATTGTTCTTGGGATTTTGGCTGCGGTTCTTGGGGCGTAGGGCGACGTTAGTGCCAGCGATCGATTGGACGAGTCAGCGATTACAGCGTAGTCTTGCTTGCGCGCTACCATCTCAGGCAGCGTTGCTGGAAGACCGTACACGCACAAGAGCTGAACATGAGCCGCGGGCCGCGAGACAACCATCCGATCGAACAATGGGCGTCACAGATCGATTGGAAGAACACGAACTGGCAAGGGGGGGCAGCGTCAATCCTTGTTTTCATCGTGTTTCTGGCTGTCGTTTGGGGTGGAATGACCTCTTACTACACCGTCCAGCCCGAAGGCCAAGCGGTTGTCAAACGGTTTGGTCGCGTCGTTGCGGTGAAACCTCCCGGATTGCACTTCAAATTGCCGTTCGGGATCGACCAGCAAACGTTCGTGCCGACAGCGCGAGTGTTGAAACAAGAGTTCGGATTTCGCACAGTTGACACTTCGCTCGACTCGGTGACTGAATACGACAAAGGGTCGACTCATCAAGACGAGTCGCTGATGTTGACCGGCGACTTGAAAGTGGTTGATGTCGAATGGGTGGTCCAGTTCCGTGTCGATGACCCCAACAAATATCTGCACCGCGTTCGCGACATCGAGCAAACGATCCGTGACTCTTCCGAAGCCGTGATGAGGCGAATTGTTGGCAATTCGCTCGGCTCCGATGTCTTGACAATTAAACGCGTTCAAATCGCGACCACGGCGAAAGAGGAATTGCAAGAGATTCTGACAGCGTTTGACATGGGCATCACGATTGGCACTGTCGAATTGCAAGATGTGACGCCGCCAGACCCCGTGAAACCCGCGTTTAACGAAGTGAACCAGGCCGAACAGGAAAAGGAACGCATGATCAACGAAGCCGAGAAACGTCGCAACCAAATGGTGCCCCGCGCCAGTGGCGAAGCCAAACAGTTGATCGAAGCGGCCGAAGGCTATCGTGCTCAACGGGTCAATCGTGCGACTGGCGAAGTTGCGAGGTTCAAGGCAATTACCGACGAATATCGCAATTCGCCGGAAGTGACTCGGCGACGCATGCATCTAGAAATGATCGACTCCGTCATGCCCAACCTGGGACGTGTGATCGTTGTTGAGCCTGGGCAAACAAGTCCAATCCCTTTGATGAATCTTGATTCGAACATACCCTCACCCGCACTTCTCGCACCTCAAACCGCACCCCAGTCGTCCGTGCGTGGTCCATCATCCAGCGGCCAGATGCCGAGCCCTCGAACCGGAGGGCAGCGATGAAACGATTCGTTCACTTCTTGGCTTCACCGCATCCACCGTTTCAATCGCCCAAACCATTTATCAATACCGATAGCATGATCCCAATGAAATCACTTTCAAAAGACGTCGCCGCGGGATTGCGCAAGCGATTGGATCTTCTCCAACCACACGCGGTCGGGCGTTCTGGCCAGGCAAAGGCAGCCTTGATCCTATTGGCGGGGGTAATCTTCTTGATCCTGTTATTTGCCTCGATCTATACGGTCGACGAAGCAGAGCAGGCGATCGTGGTTCAGTTCGGCGCGCCCGTGGGTGAACCGGTGACCGAACCAGGCCTTCACTTCCGCATCCCCTTCATTCAAGAAATCCGACGTTTCGATAAACGCTTGCTTTCTTGGGATGGAGATCCGAATCAAATACCGACGGTTGAAGAGCAATTCATTTCGGTCGATACGACGGCTCGCTGGCGGATTGTTGACCCGCTGAAGTATCTGCAAAGCGTTCAAAATGAGTTTGGGGCGCAAAGTCGGTTAAACGACATCCTCGATTCAGTCGTGCGTGACAAGATCGCGTCGAGTTCGCTGGTTGATATCGTACGATCGAAGGACTGGAAGGTGTCGCAGGAAGATTTACGCCGAGCGATGGCGGCAGAAGGTGATCAGGAAATCTTATTGCAAAAAGTCGAAGCCGGACGCGAAGAACTGGTGCAGTCCATACTTGAAACTGCACAAAAGCAGATGCCTCAGTACGGAATCGAATTGGTCGACATTCGAATCAAACGAATCAATTATGTCGAAATGGTGCAACAGCAAGTATTCGAACGAATGATTGCTGAACGTCAAAGAATCGCTGAACAGTTCCGCAGTGAAGGCCAAGGACGATCCGCCGAGATCGAAGGTGAGACCGATCGATTGTTGTTAGAAATCAAGTCCGAGGCGGAACGCGATGCCGATGTCATTCGCGGGATGGCGGATGCCGAGGCAACCAAGATTTACAACGAGGCCTACGGATCCGACCCCGAGTTCTATGCGTTTTACCGAACGTTAGAAAGTTACTCCAAGTCACTCGGACGCGGGACGACAATGGTGCTCGGTGGCGATTCGGAATACTTCAAATACTTCCAGTCCAGTGACAACGCGAAGTAAGGTTGCAAGATTGCCAGGTTTAAACGTTCCTAGTGTTATTGGATAACATGGGCTATCGGTGCGTGTTTGCGCTCTGTCGCATTTTTCGTTACGACTCATGCGATCCTCAGCAGTGAGTAGCGGTTTATTTTTCTTTGGGACTGAAGCGGCATTCTTAAGCGGGGATCGTAAGCAACACTTGGGGGTTGAGGTTGGTTCAGCTTTCAACAGGTTGATGAGATTCCCACAGGTCCGCACGCTACCCTTCGTTTATGCAATCCACTCGAACTGAATCCGAATCATCATTCGTCGCTGACTCGCTTGCCGGTGGCATGCTGATGATGCTCGGATTGACGCTGGTCCAACGGGCCCTCGGGTTTTTTCGTGGCATTTGGTTTTGCCGGATGATGGACGACACGAGTGTCGGTCAGTGGGCAATGGCGTTCGGATTCCTGATCCTGATCGCGCCGGTGATGATGCTGGGCTTGTCAGGTGCGATGCCACGGTTTGTTGAACGGTATCGCCAGGCGGGACAGTTGCCGGCATTCATCAAACGCGTCATGCTCGGCGCTTGGGTTGGTGGTGCATTGGTATTCCTGGCGATGGCAATCGCACCGCAGGCGTTCGGTTGGTTGGTTTTTCGCAGCCCATCGGACAACCTGCTGATCGCCTCGCTGGCGTTTGCGATTCTGACGCTGTTTGCCTTTAACTTTACGCTTGACCTCGTATCCTCGCTTCGGCAAGTGCGTCTGAACTCGATCATGCAGTTCATCCAAGGCGTTGGGTTCACCGCTTCGTCGATTGTCGCACTCGCCTACGGTGGCGGCGTCGTCAGCCTGTTGATCTGTTTCGGTGGCGCAACGATTGTGGGCATGTTGCCCGGTTTGTGGATTCTTCGCAAAGGTTGGGGTGGCTTGCCGGTTGGGACGACGCCACTGGATTCACGATCGATGTGGAAGAGCCTTCTTCCGTATGCAATGGCGCTGTGGACGATCAACCTATTGACCAATCTGTTTGAATTGGCCGACCGCTACATGATCCTTCATTACACCGCTGGTGGTGAAGCGATCGCACAGGCGGCCGTTGGCCAGTATCACAGCGGCCGGTTGGTGCCGACATTGATCGGCAACATCGCGTTGATGTACGCCGGCATCTTGATGCCATACTTAGCCGCTGATTGGGAGGCGGGGCGTCGGCGTGAGGCGGTGGGTGCGTTGCGAAGAACTTTAATGATTGCAACAATTTTCTTTACCGCAGGTGCTGCGATTACATTGATGTTCGCTCCTTGGATCTTTGGCACGTTACTGCAGGGGCGGTACGGCGAAGGATTGCGATTGATGCCACATGCATTTGTGATTTGCATTTGGGGCTCCCTCATTTCGCTAGGCCAGTTGCACGTTTGGTTAAACGAGCGGGGCAAGTGGATTGGCTGTGCGTTGGGCGTCGGCATCGTCATCAACCTGGTTTTAAACTACCTCTGGTTGCCGTCGTTTGGGCTCGATGGCGCAGTTTGGGCTACGGTGGTATCGACGGGGGTTGTCTTGATCGGTGTATTGGGGGTGATGGGGCGTTTGGAATTCTCGATCGACTTGCAAGTGATCGGTGTCTCGATGTTGCCGCTGGCATTGTTTCTGCCGCCGTGGACTTCGCTGTGCGTATCCGTGTTGATTTTGGGGTTGATGCCTCAGGCGCGTCTTGGCTTGGTCCGGATTTGTCGTGACCAATTTGTCGGACGTCTCATGGGCCTGGCAAAGCCTGCGGTCTGATGGGGATTTGCCGTTCGACCCGCGCCGTGTCAATGGCATTGCGGGGAGTGGAATAAAAAAATGCCAGAAGTTTTTTGTCGGCGTTCAAAACCCGATGGCGGCGCGAGTGCGTATCGATCGGACGTCCGAATAAAAGTCGAAAATGCAAATTCCTCGTAAAAACGAGATTTTTCAGCAATAATGTCCGGCCATCAGGCGTCCTAGGAAGAGAAAATCTTGTCAGAGAGCGTGAAATTTACGTCTACTAGCAACCTCGAAAGACGAGGATCGCGGATTTGCGGCTTGTTCTCGTTCAAACGCACTAAAGATTTCGACCGATTTTTCTCGACATACTATCTCGGGTAACCATCTGTCGCTCGTATCGAATCTCCGGTGGGATTTTCGTATTCGCGGCGTTTGGCTGCTCATGTTGGGGGGATTTTCTGGGATTCGCTTCTTTGGCCATGGCGGACACGTTTGTGATCCGTCGGGCGAAAGCGAGCGACCGTCGTAAACAGCATGACATTGTCCGACGTAAGGGATTGCGTGGGACATTGGAACCGTTGTGGCTGTCGGTTCGCAGTTCTTCCTCCCATCCGGCCGAAGCATTTTTGGTCGGTAATCAGTATCGCACCAGCAAACGTGACGTTCACCTCACTGACGATTTATGGCCCCGATTTTCCAACCGAATATCGAAACGCCCATTGCGAGCGGCAGACCCAGTGCCAAACGCAATGCGATCGTACATCAAGTGAAAGCCGCCAAGCTGTTTACTATTTTTCTTCATCGCGAGGATTCCAAACCGGATCGCGTTGCATTACGCAACCGGCTGGCCCCGACCCAGTCGTTCTCGTCACTCACGTTCTCTTGGAATCGTCCCACCGATCTTCAAGCGGGCAGTTCGTTCAGGAGCGGACCGGAAACTTTTGTCGTCCAATGGTCAACCATCGCTGCATCTCAGTGCAGCTTTGCGAGACGGTCGATCGGGTTTCTGGGGAGTATTACAAAACGAGGACAAGCAGGGGGCCTACAGGCTGATGGGTTCCGACGCACCATCAGCTTTGATAAGAATCAACGAGGCGTTTGGGAGCACCTGATATGAAGGTCTTCACAACTGGACAGGTCGCTAAGATCTGTAAAGTAGCCCCGAGAACCGTTAGCAAATGGTTTGACTCGGGGCGTTTGAAAGGGTATCGCATTCCAGGGTCGCAAGACCGCCGGATCCCACGCGATTACCTCATTAAGTTCCTCAAGGAACATGGTATGCCTTTGGGCGACCTGGAAGACGAAGCGATGGCTAAATGCCTGATCGTCGCCCAGGACCAAGTTCTGATCGAAAACCTTAAGCGCGAACTGCCGCCCGAAAAATCGTTCAAAGTGGCTGTGGCCGCGAGCGGTTTCGAAGCCGGTATTCAAGCCGAAAGTTTTAGCCCAGACTGCATCATCGTTGACTTTTCCATCGGAAAAGTCGAATCGGTGCAGATCTGCCAAAACCTGCGTAAGAACGTCGATTTTTCCGATGTTATTCTCATCGCCCTGCTGCCAGACGATGGCCAGCCGATGAGCTTTGACCGCTCGGCGATTAACGAAACGTTCAAGAAGCCGTTTGATGCACACCTGTTGGCCGAAAGGCTCCGCACGCTGATCGGCGTCAAAAAAGAATTGGTCTAATCCAGTTCACCGATCGACAGGTTCCCAAACGTGTCTCGACCGTTAAAAACGTCGTGAGATGCTTCGCAAGAAGCGACTCGCGACGTTTTTTCGTTTCGAACCATCCTTTTCAGCACAGCAGCCCATGGATCCAAACAAGGCCCAGTCAAACCACTTCGATCCCGGCGGAAACGCGCGGATGGTCGATGTCACCGCCAAGCCGATCACAACGCGAACTGCGACTGCGAAAGGCGATGTGGTGATGCGGCCCGAAACCGCCGAGATGATCCGCGGCGGGACCGCAAAAAAAGGCGATGTCTTGACCATCGCGCGGATCGCGGCGATCTCTGCGACAAAACTGACGCCCCTGCTGATTCCGTTGTGCCACGGCATTGCGGTTGAAGCGGTCGATGTGCGGTTCTGTTTTGAACCGCAAAAATCGAGTGCGCCGCATCTTGCCGTGCGTGACGGCGACAGCGTCACGCTGTGCTGCGAAGTCGATGTACGATCAAGCGGCAAAACCGGTGTCGAGATGGAAGCGCTGACCGCCGTTATGGCCGGTTGCTTGACAGTTTTCGATATGTGTAAGTCAATCGATCGCGGAATGACCATTCAAGGCGTCCGCGTGGTCGCTAAATCAGGTGGGGCCAGCGGAGATTTTTTCGCACCCTAACAGCGACCGTCGTTCGTAATCGACGGCCTCGCGCAACTCAACCCAACAGGCCAAGCTTGACATCGGTCAACCAAGATCGCGACGATTCTGGAGCTTCCACACCGGATCGGACCTTTCAGCGATCCCGTTGCCACGCCAGAATAGGCATAGTGACGGTGGTATCGGTTGCACGCATTATCCCGCCACTTCGGCAAACAGCCTGATTGTTCCTACTGATTCTCTCTGACCGCACATCCAGCCAAGGTTCTTGTGAGTCGTCCTTTCCCGCCACCACCGATCCACATCGGCGACCTCGTCGTCGATCCGCCGATTCTGCAAGCGCCGATGGCCGGATTCACCAATGCCGCGTTTAGGCAAATTGTTCGTGGGTATGGCGGTGCCGGTTTGCTTGCAACCGAAATGGTCAACGCCCGCGGCTTCGTTTGGCTGGACGAACACGAAGCCGAACACCCCGATCGGTTGTGGGGCGTTGCCGAAGAAGCCCGGCCCCTGGCGGTTCAGATCTGGGATAACGATCCCGAAACGATGGCCAAGGTCGGTCGACGTTTGGCCCACGAGTATCGCGTCAGCGTCGTCGACATCAACTTCGGTTGCCCCGTCAAACAAGTGACCGAAAAGGCGCACAGCGGCAGCTACTTGTTGCGCGAACCTAATCGCATGTCGGCGATCATTTCACACCTGGTCGAAGCTTGTTACCCGACTCCAGTGACCGCAAAGATTCGATTGGGTTGTTCGCCCGAATCGATCAATTGCAACGAAATCGCCAAAGTGGTCGAAGAGGCGGGTGCGTCGGCGCTAACCGTACACGGCCGCACGGCAAAAGATTTCTTTCGTGGCAATGCCGATTGGGATCGCATCTCGGAAATCAAACATCACTTAAAGAAGATTCCACTGATCGGAAATGGCGATCTTGATTCAGCGGACAAAGTCGTCGCGGCTTTCAAAAACTATGACGTTGACGGTGTAATGATCGCCCGGGCGTCGCTGGGCCGGCCATGGCTGTTTTCCCAAGCGGCGGCGGCTTTGCGCGGCGAAAAAGTTCCGCCCGAACCCGATTTGGAAACCCAGCGTGATTGCATGTTGAACCATTATCGCTTGGTCGTGGAACGATTCGGCGAACAGAAGGGAACCGTATTGATGCGCAAGTTTGCTTGCTGTTATGCCCAAGGAAAACCGGGGGCACGCCACTTTCGCACTCACGTCGCGCATGTGATCTCACCAGAAGATTTCTTACATGTGGTCGATGAATATTTTCCACGTTCACAAGACGCAGCGTCTTCAAATGAATTGCCCGCGAACGAATTGGCCGCAGTGGATTCTGAAAACCTTTCATGAACTTCATCCGTTTCGCGATCGATTGCGAATCACAATATCTTATAACATTTTTCGTAACATTGTGGTGTCCCATTGAATAAACTGGCACAAGTCGTGAGCACCGATCAGTCGTGTCTTTTTCCACCCGGCTATCGTGCATCAGGCGTTTTGCTGCACGTGACATCGCTGCCATCGCGTTTCGGGATTGGCGATTTTGGTCCCGAAGCGATTCGCTGGATCGATACGTTGGCCGATGGTGGGCAATCCTGGTGGCAAATCCTGCCAATCGGACCGACCGGTGCGGGCAATTCGCCTTACACACCGCTTTCGACGTTTGCGTGCAATCCACTTTTGATCAGCCCCGAGGGGCTAATCGACGAAGGGTTGTTGCGCGATGACGAATGCGTGCCCCTCGCTTTTTCCGAAGGTCACGTCGATTTTTCCAGTGTGATTCCGTACAAGAAGGTTTTGTTGGATATCGCTTGGAAGCGTTTTACCGAAGGCGGTTTTCCGACGCTCGCTTCGGCGATGAATGCGTTCAGCAAAACGGAAGCTCGTTGGTTAGACGATTTTGCTCTGTTCGTCGTTCTGAAACAACGCTTTGGGGGAATCAGTTATGTCGACTGGCCAGTCGAGTATGTCAAACGCGACGTCGCGGCACTGGATCACATCCGACTCGAATTGAATGAAGAGATCGGCCGGGTTAAGTGGGAGCAATTGATTTGCTTTCGGCAATTAAGCCGACTTCGCCAACACGCCGCCCGGCGTGCAGTAAGACTTTTTGGCGACATACCGATCTTTGTTTCCGCCGATTCCGCCGACGTTTGGGCTCACCCCAATATCTTTCAACTCGACGAAAACCGACGCCCACGCCTGGTCGCTGGCGTGCCGCCGGATTATTTCAGCGCCACCGGCCAACTTTGGGGCAACCCGGTTTACGATTGGGCCGAGCTGAAACGAACCGGCTATGATTGGTGGATCGACCGTTTACGATCTTTGCTCGGTCATCACGACGTCATCCGGCTCGATCACTTCCGTGGATTCTCGGCTGCATGGCACGTACCGGCTGGCGCTCCGACAGCGGAAACCGGCGAGTGGATCGAAGGGCCTGGAGCTGACTTCTTCACTGAACTGCGCCAACAATTGGGCGGACTCCCGTTCGTCGCCGAAGACCTAGGAACGATCACCGACGACGTGCGGCAACTGTTGGCAGATTTCCGTTTTCCAAAAATGAGCGTCTTGCAATTCGCCTTTGATCAAGACGAACGTAATGCATTCTTGCCGCACAACACTGTCGAAAACATGATCGCCTACACCGGCACGCATGATAACGACACGTCACGCGGATGGTATCACGAACTGTCCCACGAAAACCGCGCATACTTCTGGCGTTATATCGGTTGTGAAGAACGCCCTGAATCGGAAGTTGCCGAAATCATGATCGACATGGCATGGTCCAGCCGCGCCGCCGTTGCGATTGCACCGATGCAAGACCTGCTCAACCTCGACAGCAAATCGCGGATGAATATTCCTGGCGTCGCCGACGGAAATTGGTCGTGGCGCTGCTCACATGAACAAATGAGCCGCATCACGTGGGACCACTTCCGTAACCTCACTCACCGCACCAACCGATTCCTCAACAAACCATAAACCTGGCTTCGCCGGGGTCAGCAATCGTCTTAATTCGACGCTGGCGACCTCTCATATGGTGCGACTTCTCATATGGTGCCACCCATCATTTGTTGACGTGGCGGCGGTTGATTGGTAAGATTAGGGCCAAAAGGGAGTAACAATCATGGGTAGAGCAAAGCGTGCCGAAGAGTTTCAGCCGTCCGAAGTTTGCATTTGTCATGTCGTCCAGCGATGCGTTCGGCGAGCGTGGCTTACCGGCGTCGATGAAAAGTCGGGAATGGATT
>DNWZ01000712.1 GCA_003506095.1 Planctomycetaceae bacterium
ATCAAGTGAAGGTGACGGCGTTCGGGCCGGTTGTTAATCTGGCCAGCCGTCTAGAAGGCATGACAAAAGTTTTGGGCGCCGAAGTCTTGCTCGATCAAGCGTCGGCCGACTGGATTCGTGGCAATGTCAGCCCCGACCTGATGCGAGTGCGACGCTTGGTGCGAGTGCGACCCGCGGGGATTTCTCAGCCGATCGACGTCTATCAATTGTTGCGTCCCAATGGCACACCGACGTCGCCAACGGATGAAGATGTACGATCTTATGAGATTGCTCTGGACGCATTGATCGCAGGCGATTGGGACGAAGCGTTTGATTTTCTTCATCGAGTCGCGTCGACCGACCGCGCGAAAGATTTCCTTACAGCCACGATCCTGCGCCACGGGCGTGTTCCCCCGCCGGATTGGAACGGCGTTATCGATATCCCCAAATAGACCCGTGTGTGATCACAAGTTACACTTCGTCGTTTCTAAAGTTTTGTTTTCGTACACGATTCAACATGCCCGATTCTCAAACGATCCGATTAGCAACTCGTAAAAGTCCGCTCGCACTTTGGCAGGCGACTTGGGTGGCTGGCGAGCTGACGCGACTGGGTTATAAGACCCAACTTGTACCGTTGGTATCCGCAGGCGATAACGACCTGCGTCCGATCACGTCGACCAGCGAAGTCGGATTGTTTACCAAGCGAATCCAGCAGGCGCTTATCGAAGGGGAAGCGGATGTTGCGGTTCATAGTTTGAAGGATTTACCGACGATTGAAGTCCCGGATTTACATTTAGCAGCGATTACGCAGCGTGAAGTGGTCGAAGATCGCCTCGTCACAGCGGCCGGGTGGACGCTCGACGAATTGCCACCATCGGCCGTGGTCGGAACCAGCAGTCGTCGCCGAGCGGCTCAGTTACTGCATCGCCGCCCTGACCTGCAGATCCTACCGATTCGTGGCAACGTTCAAACGCGAATCGATCAAGTGATGCGGGGTGACTTTGACGCGACGTTGTTGGCGGCGGCCGGGCTGGAACGATTGGAGATGACCGATGTTGCAGCGACGACATTGTCGATCGAAGTGATGTTGCCGGCACCCGGTCAAGCGGCGTTGGGGATTGAGACGCGGCGAGATGACGAGTTCACGACAGAGGCGATCTCCCATTTGGATCATTCGGAAACACGAGCTGCAGTGACCGCCGAACGAGCTTTTTTGCGAGAGCTGAGCGGCGGATGTTTGGCACCGATCGCGGCGCTGGGAACCGTGGATGGGCAGGAACTGCGGTTGCGAGCAACCGTATTAACGCCTGACGCATCGATTCGGTTAGACGTCGACGTAACCGGCCCAGTCACCGAAGCCTACCAATTGGGCATTCAAGCCGCACACGAACTTCGCGCCCAAGGCGCCGACGCCATCATCGCCGCCGCGCGTTGAACCGCCAGGTCTGACGCAACAGGTCGGCCCGGTCGGATGTGATCAGTCCCAAACATAGCGTTCGTCGATGTCAATTTGATGCCGTCTGCAAATTTCACGAAACTCATCTTGGAATGACATTTTCTCGTGGTGCTTGACCTGGTTTCGAATATAGCGGTCGACGTCGTCACACTTGGAATGGCTGACGGAAAAGGCCCCGTAACCGGATTGCCACGAGAATAATTCCGAGCCACCTTGGGTCGATTTCGCCCATTTGGAGGTCTCGGTTTTAATCGCTTCGACGAGTTTTGCGAGGGTGATCGTTCGGGAGAGCCCAATAAGAAGGTGAACATGATCGACATAGCCTCCTACCGACGCACTAACACATTTCGATTCCTTGACGTGGTGTGAGAGCATTCGAAACATCTCTTCTCGAAACTGATCGTCTCGAAGAAAGGGACGGCGGTCCTTTGTGGAGAAAACCAGATGGATCCAAACTTGAGCGAGAGATTGAGGCATCCGATAATACCCGGTTGAACCAAACAAATTGCCGGGCCTTTGGCCCTACGGAATGATTATACGACATCCACCCAGGCTAGGTAAATCGCTGGCCCTTTGGGCCGCCGGAACAGCGCCCGGACCGAAGGCCCAGCCGTTTGGAATATTGGACGAATCGACGAGAACGTTTAACGCAAATTGCCGGGCCTTTGGCCCTACGGAATGTTTATACGGCATCTACCCAGGCCGTTGGCCTGGGCTAGGTAAATCGCTGGCCCTTTGGGCCGCCGGAACCGCGCCCGGGCCAAAGGCCCATTCGTTTGCCTTGCCCAGGCCAACGGCTCGGTCTTGTTGACGGCGGCGGCGAATCGAGCACAATTCGTTGATGAGACATAAATCCCGCACCGATCAATCGGGCCCTAAACGGAAAAAACGGAACGATTTCAGCGGGAATCACCAGCGTGGCTGGATGTGGGGACATCACGCGGTTATCGAAACGCTCGCGACCGGTACCTGGCCAGCGATCGAGTTGTACGCAAACCAAAAAGCATTCGACGAGTTTTCGGATCTGATCACGGCCAAGCAACAGGCGGGAATACGCTTCGAGCTGGTGAACAGCGATCGGCTGGAGCAGTTGTGCGGGTCGAGTGAACACCAGGGGCTGGTCGCGCGAATGGGGGCGTTTCCCTACCAAACGCTCGAAAGCTTGACGATTCAACTCGATCGCTCCGAATCGGACTCCGCGGCTGTGCCTTTGGTCGTGATCTGCGACCGCTTGCAAGATGCGTTCAATTTTGGCGCTGTGCTGCGATGTTGCGACGGGGCGAATGTCCTGGCCGTGATCGTCGGTGACCACTCGCAAGCGGAAGTCACACCGCACGTCGCACGTTCTTCGTCGGGGGCCGTCAACCATTTGACGATCGTGCAAGTCGCTGACCTGATAGCGACATCGCTTGCGCTGAAGGAACTGGGATTACAACTGGTCGCCGCCGATGCGAACACAAAGACGAATGTCTGGAGTGCAAAACTGACTGGGCCCACGGCGCTGATCATTGGCAGCGAAGCTCATGGCATCTGCGAGCCACTTTTGGAGATTTGTGATCAGCGGCTTTGTATTCCGATGCAGGGTAAAGTAACCTCATTGAACGCTGCGGTCGCCGCCGGGATTTTGCTGTACGAGATTCGTCGGCAACAGTTTTCGCTTCGCAACTAGAAGCCTTACTAAACCATACCATCTGTTTGTTTTTCGCCCACTTTCATGCAACTGCGCATCACCAATCTTCGATCCCGTGTTGAAGCCCCGGAAACAGAGTTACCCCAACGTGCCGCGAAAGCAATCGGCGTCGCTGCAGACGATTTTCGCTCGTTGAAGATTCTGCGGAAAAGTCTCGACGCCCGTCAGCGTGAATCGCTCGAATACGTCTACTCGCTTGTCATTGACGTACCTGATGATACCAAGGCACGACACACCAACGATATTCGTGTCGAAACCTTTAAGTCCGAAACATTTTTTAATCCTGACCCAGGCCAAACACCGCTACCGCATCGTCCCGTGATTGTCGGTTCAGGGCCAGCCGGCTTGCTCGCAGGTTACTATTTGGCGCTGCATGGTTATCGGCCAATCATTCTAGAACGCGGATTGGCCGTGAAAGAACGCGTCCCGGCGATTCGGACTTTCGATCGCGGCGGCGAGCTGGATGTGGAGAACAATTATCTGTTCGGTGAGGGGGGCGCGGGATGTTTCAGCGACGGCAAGCTGACGTGTCGGATTACCGGCGCAGATGTCGACTGGGTGCTGCATCGATTCGTTGAATGCGGCGGTCGACCTTCTTTGGTGTACGAACACCGCCCGCACCTTGGCAGCAACAAATTGCCGATGATTTGCCGTAATTTTCGGCGAAAAATCGAAGCACTCGGTGGCGAGTACCGCTTCAGTTGTCGTCTCGAAGGGCTGGCCTTTGACGGTGACAAACTGCGTGGTCTAGAGACGTCGACTGGGTTTATTGAAACATCGCATGTCCTGCTGGCGATGGGGCACAGCGCTCGAGACACATATCAAATGTTGCTCGACGCCGGCTTTCCGCTTCGCCCCAAAGCGTTCCAACTCGGGCTTCGTATCGAGCATCCTCAATCGTTGATCAATGAACACAAGTATGGACGCCCCGAGTATCTCCAGCAGCTTGGCGCAGCCGACTACACACTGGTTGCTAAAGGCACGCCCGACTTATTCACATTCTGTATGTGCGCTGGCGGCATTGTGATCCCCAGCGTGTCGGAGCCCAATATGTATTGTTCCAATGGTATGAGTAACTCGCGCCACAATACTCCCTTTGCCAATAGCGGTTTAGTGGTAACGTTGGAACCGGAACAATTCGGCAGCAGTCATCCGCTGGCTGGTGTTGAAGTGCAACGCAAGTATGAGTCGATTGCTTTTCAGTTAACGGGTGGTAATTATATGGCACCGGTGCAACGAGCCCGTGATTTTTTGGCGGGCCGAATGCCTGCGGCCGGTTCGTCGATCGAATCGTCGTACGAACGTGGCGTTGCACCAAGAAATCTGAATGCGGTTTTGCCGCCGGTGATCGCCAAAGCCATCCACGCGGGACTGCCGATCATGGATGCAAAATGGAAAGGCAAATACCTTCCCGACGCTGTGCTGGTGGGGCCAGAAATGCGAGGCAGTTCACCGGTTCGCATTGATCGCGATCGCGAAACGTTTCAAATCCCTGGTGTCCCAGGCGTCTATCCGGTCGGCGAAGGGGCGGGCTATGCGGGCGGCATTGTGACCGCGGCCGTCGACGGGTTGCGCGCGGCCAGAAAGCTGGTTGAGCAATTCGCTGCGTGCAAGGGATAGGCTTTCGGGCCGCTTCGGCTCGACTCTCCCCGAAACGGGAGAGCGAGCTTTAGGTGTGCGAACTATACCGCTGATGGTTCGCTGACAAACACAAGCAACGAGTGTGGAAGCAATTGGGCGTGACGATTCGCCGACGGCTTGGGGCCGTTGAGCAGCGGATAGATATCCAGCGGCGTTTCAGCTGCGGTATCGATAAACTTCGTCCAATTCATTCCGCGTCCGATTTGTGGCATCGCGAAATCTCGTGTCGCTCCGGTGCTGTTGAACAACATCAGTACGTCGCGCCCCAACCCTTCGGGATCATCCAACTTGCTTGGCGCGGCGATATAAACCATCATCGCCAATTCATGTTGAGACCAGTTCAGCGGAGTGCCATCGGGTGCATACCACGAGACGTCGGGAACCAATCGTCCTTCGACCTGTTGTCCGGTTAAGAACGAAGTGCGGCGAACGGTTGGCTGTTGACGACGGAACGCGATCAAGCTTTGCGTAAAACGGAACATATCCGTATTTTTTTCGACCAACTTCCAATCGAACCAACTGGTTTCGTTGTCCTGGCAATACGCGTTGTTGTTGCCGCGTTGGGTGCGACGGATTTCATCGCCGCTGACCAGCATCGGAACGCCTTGGCTGAGCATGAGCGTCGTGATCATATTCTTGATCTGACGCGTACGGACATCGTTGATCACTTTCTTGCGGGTTGGACCTTCGACCCCATAATTATCGCTGATATTATGATTGTCGCCGTCGCGGTTGTCCTCGCCGTTGGCCAGATTATGTTTATCCTTATAAGATACGAGATCGTTTAAGGTGAAACCGTCATGACTGGTGATAAAGTTAATGCTGCTAGCGGGCAAGCGACCGGAATGATGATACAAGTCGCTGCTGCCGGCCAAGCGAGTCGCCAGGGCACCTAACGTGCCGCCGTCGCCACGCCAGAACGCTCGTACGTCGTCACGATATCGGCCGTTCCATTCGGCCCAACGTGAAGTGCCGAACGATCCGACTTGATAAGCACCTGCGGCGTCCCAAGCTTCGGCGATGATTTTTGTATCCGCCAGCAAAGGATCTTCGGCGATCAACTCGACCATCGGCGGATTGGGCACGAGGTTACCGGATCGATCGCGGCTGAGGATACTGGCCAAGTCGAAACGGAAGCCGTCGATGTGGTAGTTATGCACCCAGCTTCGCAAGCAGTGGAAAATCATTTCGCGGACAACCGGATGGTTGCCGTTGATCGTGTTTCCACAGCCGCTGTAGTTGCTGTAGTGGCGTCCTTCGCTGAGGATATAATAGACTTGGTTTTCAAGACCTTTGAACGACAAGGTTGGACCGTTTTCGTTACCCTCGCAAGTGTGATTGAAGACCACATCGAGGATCACTTCGATACCGGCGGCGTGCAGCGCCTTGACCATCGTCTTGAACTCGTCAACCTGTGCCCCGGGGGCTTGGCTGTGGGCGTAACCGCGATGGGGCGCAAAGAACGCCATCGGGTCATAGCCCCAATAGTTCGGTCGACGAAGTTTCTCGCCATGGATGCCCCGAATCGGGAACTCGTGCACCGGCATCAATTCGACGGCGGTGACCCCCAACGATTTCAGGTAGGGGATTTTCTCGATCACACCCAGGTAGGAACCTGGTGCACTGGCATCGGACGACCGAGATTTGGTGAACCCACGAACATGCATTTCATAGATCACCGATTCGCTCAACGGCCGACGGATGTGTCGGTCGCCTTCCCAATCGAACTCGTGATCGATCACGACGCATCGCGGCGGGCGGATGACGCCGTCTTCGGATTTCTGGAAAGTTCCTGCGAGGGCATCGCAGTACGGATCGATCAAACGGGAGTTTGAATCGAAACGATGTCCCTGCTCAGGAGCCCAAGGGCCGCTGGCTTGGAAATGATAAAGCTGTCCCGCTCCGATCCCGGGGACAAACATGCTCCACACGTCGCCCCAACGATCTTTGTCGCGATCGAAGTCGATGACTTCCGCAGGCTCGCGGTCGTTCACGCTGTTGTACAGCATCAACCGCATTGCCGTTGCCGAACGGCTGAATACAGAAAACTGCACACCGGTATCGTGAACGGTCGCGCCGAACGGGGCGTGGTAGGAGAACTGCAACGGAGGACAAGGCTGGCGCATAAGCATAGGGCAGGTCTTTCCTTTTTCTAATGTCCGCGAGCGGG
>DNWZ01000204.1 GCA_003506095.1 Planctomycetaceae bacterium
CTTTCGGGTAAATCCCAGCCGAGTTGTTCGTTCACGTCGTCGATCATCGCCCGGCCGTCGGTTCGAGCCGTCACATCATCGATCACCGAAATGGTCGATTCTTCCTCGGAATCAGATTCGTCGACGATTTCGCCAACAATTTCTTCCAAGACGTCTTCGATGGTGACCACTCCGGCGGTCTGGCCGAACTCGTCCAGCACGATCGCCAAATGGCTGCGGCTGTGCAAGAATTCGCGCAGCAGCAGTTCGACGTTTTGATCAATCGGAACGGTCCAAGCCGATCGCATCACGTCTCGCAAATCGGCGTCTTCCAGCCCACCGTTGCACAGGTAAGGCATCAAGTCTTTGATGTACAGGACGCCGATCACGTTATCGAGCGTTTCTTCGTAGACGGGCAAGCGGGTTCGCCCGTGTTCGCTGGCGATTTCGAGGATCGAAGGCCATTCGTCGTTCACTTCCACTGCGATCACGTCGCCGCGCGGTGTCATGATGTGATCGACGGTGTCTTCGTGCAGGTCCATCACGCCTTGAATCATGTCGCGCACGCCGGGCCCGAAGTACCCTTCGCGTGTGCCCGCGGTGACCATCGTGCGAATGTCGTCTTCCAGTTGCTCTTCTTCCTCGAACTCATACGGTTCGGTGCCGACCAATCGGCCGGTGATTACAGCCAGCAGCTTACCGGGCGTGGCCAGCGGCGCCATCGCGAACGACAGCAGCCGCCAGAACGGCCAGGTGTAGAACAATACCGGTGCGGATGCGAAACGGGTAACGGCTGCGGGAAGCCACATATGAGTAAACATCATCAGCCCGCCGGCACAAATGCCCCAAGCGATCAATCGCATTCCGGTCGGTTCGCCAGGGCCGGTAAATATGGTTGCCGTGCCAGCAACCAGGAACAGCACTGTGCCAATGACTCGCAAGTATTCCGAAGCGGTAAGTGCGACTTCGTGGCCATCGATCACAGCTCCAAATCGCTCGCGGCGTTGCTTCAGCCGGCAAAAAACTTCGAGCGATCGACCTGTGAAGCGGTCGAGCAGTTCCGTCCCCAAGCCGCCGATCGAACCCAAAATCAAACCGAAAACCGACAATGCGATCCAGCCGTTTTGGGTCATGATCGCTCCGCCGAGAATGCTTGATCCTGATCCGGACTAAAGCTGCGTGCGTCGGCGATCCCCAAGCTTTCTAAAACAGCTTGTTCATTTGCCCGCATTTCGGAACGTTCGGCCGCCGACGAATCTTCCAGGCCGCATATGTGCAACGTGCCATGAACGACATAAAGCAGCAGTTCGTGCCGCCAATCCCAGCCGATTTCCGATGCCGATCGGCGTGCCGTGCAGAGGCTGACAACCAGTTCGCCTTCGACCATCGAACCCGATCGGTCGTAAGTAAAACTGATCACGTCGGTCGGATAGTCGTGATCCAAATGCCGACGATTGATCTCATGGATCGTTTCGTCATCAGTGACCATTACCCCGATCCGACCGGCGGCAAAGCCGCGAGCTTGAGCTGCGGAGGCGACGGCGTTTTGGATGGCAGATTCGAGTTGGTCGTCCCAGTGATCCGTTGTGCTGGGGGTGAACGACGGGTGCAGATCGTTAGCCGGCGGTGTTGAAGGACAATCAGCGGCCGATGGCAGGTCGATGGTTATCGGTATTTCGAGCGTGTTCAAACGTGGCCAATGCTAGAAAGGAAGAGGCAATTCTGGAATCGCATTATGCCGATTGTTGCCCCGGATACTTGACTCGCGCGTGGTAGATCGCGGTCAGCGACTTTACCAAGCTCTTTTTTATTTGATCTAACTGCATGAATGTCAAACCACATTCGTCGAATTGTCCGTCGGCCATTTTCTTGGCGGCGATCGCGTCGACCAGGTGCGTGATTCGTGCCGATGTCGGTTCGACCAGCGTACGGCTGGCACTTTCGACGGTATCGGCCAACATCAACACTGCGGCTTCGAGCGTTTGCGGTTTCGGCCCAGGATAGCGGTAATCCTTGTCGCTGACTTCCTCGCGATTAGGACTCATTTCGCTTCGCTTGGCCGCCTCACGATAAAAATACTCGACCAGCGTCGTCCCGTGGTGCTGCAAAATGAAATCGATGATCGGTTTTGGCAAATGATTGCTGCGAGCCAAGTCGGCACCGTCTTTGACGTGCGCGATAATGATCAATTTGCTCATCGCCGGTTGCAGCGAATCGTGCTGGTTGATCCCATCGCTCTGGTTTTCGATGAAATAATCGGGCTTAAACATTTTGCCGATGTCGTGGAAATAAGCTCCGACACGTACCAGCAACCCGTTTGCACCGATTTCATCAGCGGCGGCTTCAGCGATCGACGCGACATTGATCGAATGGTTGTAAGTGCCAGGAGCTCGCTGGGCCAGTTTCCGCAGCAGTTGATGGCTAGCGTCGCCCAGTTCCAATAGGCTCAGGTCGGTCTGGACACCAAAACCTTTCTCGACCAGCGGCAATAAACTGGTCATGGCCAGTGCACCGATTACGACACAACCGGCCGCCCAAAATGCCTCTCGCCCGAGCACTGCGAGGATCGCGCCGACTCCCGTCGATGGCAACAGCGGTAACGAATCGGCGGCAACTTCGGGGATCGTAAACAGTTCACCGGTCACCACGCCAACGCCGATCACGGTCAACAGTGTCACGCTGGCGCTGCCGATGCCAACGGTCAAAAGGTGCGTTCGGCTGCGAATCCGTCCCAAGAAAAGTACACAGGACAATGCCGCTGCAGCCATCGTCACCATTGCGGCGATATCGGCACCGATGAACAAGGTTACCGCAAGGCTGACAGCGGCCATCAGCACCATTGCCAATTCGCGGCCATAAACGACCGTGGCTATGGTCGCAGCCATCGACAGCGGAATCAGTTCCGCTCGCCACTGGTCTCGCGACACGACATAGCAGGCCGTGACGGTCACGACGATCAATCCCAGCAGGCGAGCCAGCTTTCCGATGTCGGCCAACAACGATCGGTCATCCACAAAATAGATGTATGCACTGCCGAGCAAAAACAGCGCGGCGATCATGCCCGCGTATCCAGCGAGTCGGGCCAAACGCGTTCCGATGCCCATTTTTTCGGTCAAGGTCTGCCATTCGCGACGCAACAATTCGATCTGAACAACGCCCAACGGCTGCCCGGCCGGGGCCAGGACGCTGCTGCCCCGTCGATATGTCTTCATCACGTCCTCGACCTGATCCGCCATTTCTTGGCGCGCCTTGCCCGACAGTTCGTCGTCGTAACGAAGCGTTTCTGGTAACCGACTCGATAACCAATAGCTGATCATCTCGGCCACTTTCTGAGCCGCTTCGCTTTGAGCCGCTTCACCATCAAATCGTTGGCGAAACTGCTCCTTCAGCCGCTGTTCGACTTCGAGTCGTGCCTGTGCGATGCGAACTTTCGAGACTTCGACAACCTGAGCGTCGTCAATCGCACCGGGTGAATAAACGCGAATGACTCGCAAATCACCCTGCTCAGCGGTGTGGGTCAACGATTGCAATAAACCGGTTTCCATTGCAGGCAGCAGCGCGATCTGGACCGCTGCGTCCGTCTTCTGCAAATCGGGGTCGGTCGCCAATACCGACTTCAGGATCCCGAAGCGATCGGCGGAAGTATCGCCCGGTTGAGCCGTTTCGCTGTCAAGGTAAAGCTCCGCAAACGCGCGACGTTCGTCGGCCGTCATCTGGGCGAACGATTCGGCACCGAGCACCAAGAAAAGCTGGTCTTTTAACTCTTCGCGTCGCTGGATCAGCGGTTGGCTGCGGTTGGCGTAATAGGCGAGCGCTTCTCGGCGTTTCTGAATCCGCAATGCTTCGGTCGCCGTTAAATCGACAACCTGAAACTCGACCCGCGAAATCACATCACGCGGCGGATAGTCGCCGGTGCGATAGGGGAATGGCGGTTGCCAAGTTCGACAAATGATCAACATCGCCGCTGCCGCAACGACGGTCAGCGACAATCGATACCAGAATTGCGGATCGGTCTCCTCGGACCACCAGCGCAGCAGCTTGCTTTGGGGCAAGCCGAGCGATTGCAACCGCTCTTTTCCAGCTCGTTTATTCGATGAAGTGCTCATCTAGGCGACTGATTCGACCGTCGGATCAACCGGGCTCCAAGCCGCTGGTGATGCTGGCCCGATGGCCTTGTCACCCAACCTGTGCCCTTGGTTTAGATCTGGTCTCAGCCTTCCTGTTGCTCGTAGGCTTCGACGATCTGTTGGACCAAACGGTGCCGTACGATGTCGCTGTTTTCCAGCCGCATCACCCCCACACCATTGATCTTTCGCAGTCGATGAATCGCATCGGCAAGCCCGCTGGCAACCCCACGGGGCAAATCCAATTGGCTAGTGTCTCCGCTGATCACCATCTTGCTCCTCTGGCCCATGCGAGTCAAAAACATCTTCATCTGCGGCACAGTCGTATTCTGGGCCTCGTCCAAAATGATGAACGCGTCGTTTAAAGTCCGCCCACGCATGTAAGCCAGTGGCACGACTTCAATCACTTCGCGTTCCATCAAATTACGAGCCTGGTCAAAATCGACCATGTCGTTCAGTGCGTCCAACAACGGACGCAGGTACGGATTGAGCTTAGCCCGCAAATCCCCTGGAAGGAATCCGAGACTCTCGCCCGCTTCGACCGCCGGTCGAACGAGGATGATTTTACGGATCTGTTCCGCTTTAAGCGACTCCACCGCCGTCGCGACGGCCAAAAAAGTCTTTCCGGTACCCGCCGGTCCCGTCGCAATCGTTAAATCGTGCTTGCGAATCATCTCGACATAGCGAGCCTGGCCTTCAGTTCGAGGCTGAATCTTTCGTCCGGCTTGCTTAATCTCAACATCGCCGATGTCAGCTTTCACCGCGCCGGGACGTTCGTCGCCGACGCCCTCCTGTGCCGCTGCTTCCTGGATGTCCAACGGGCTCAGAACTCCTTTGCGACGACTGAGTTGTCGCAAACGTTCAAGCACTCG
>DNWZ01000828.1 GCA_003506095.1 Planctomycetaceae bacterium
GTCAAACGAAACACTCGACGATGCATCCGGCGTTGGCCGCGAAGCCCGCCAACCGCACGAAAATGAACCGATGGTGAAGGTTCGTCAGCGGCCAAGGTCGACCGGCGACGACGCCGCAGCCGACGTTGGCAAGAACGAACAGTCAAAAGTTGCAGAAGATACCGCGACACCGACCAAGATTCTGGGCCCGGTTGCAGCGGCCGTGTCGGGAATCGCGGGTTTGGCTGCGGCGGTCGGATTAGGGAAAGCCGCTGGCGATACAACGGAGACGCCCGAAACCCAAAATGTCGAATCCGTTGACGAATCACCCGAACCGATGACCCGTGAATTGGAAATCGAGGGCGAAGCGGTGACACTGCGCAGCGACGAACCGCATGATGCGCCGGAGCCAAAGATTCGCGTGCCGAAGAAACGCGATGAATTGCAGGCGATCAAGGACGCCGTTTCGGAAGACCTGCCCGAGGGTGCCGATGAGTATCGATTGCCAGGCGTCGAGTTGTTGGATGAATCGGACGATATCTGTTATGACGACCAAACCGCCGAAGTTCGACGCAAGGCCCGAATCTTAGAAGAGACGTTTAAGAATTTCGGATTTAATATTCGCGTGGTCGAGATCGAAACCGGACCTGTGATCGCGCAATACGAAGTGGAGCTCGAAGCCGGTTTGCGGCTGAGTAAAATCACCGGCTTAGCCGAAGACTTGGCGATCGCGCTGCGTGTGCCCAGCGTACGAATCGTCGCGCCGATCCCTGGCAAAAATACCGTCGGGATCGAAGTGCCTAACGAACAACGCCAAGTGGTGACGCTTCGCGAAGTGATCGAAGAATGCGGCAGCGCGACTCGCAAGATGAACATTCCGGTATTCCTTGGCAAAGACGTCTCTGGCAACCCGTTGACCGTCGACTTAGCCAAAATGCCTCACCTGTTGATCGCTGGTCGTACCGGTACTGGTAAGAGTGTGTGTTTGAACGCGATCATCACATCGATCTTGATGACCTGTCGCCCCGACGAAGTGCGAATGTTGATGATCGACCCCAAAATGGTCGAATTGTCAGGCTATGGTCGTTTGCCCCATTTGATGCACCCGGTGATCACCGATATGAAAAAGGCCGAAGCGATTCTTGCTTGGGCCGTCGATAAGATGGAAGAACGTTACGCATTGCTGGCCAAAGCGGGCGTGCGTCATATCAACAGTTATAATGATTTAGGGCGTGAAGAACTTTATCGGCGACTAGAGATCGACGAAGCCGATGAAGCGAGCGGGGTACCCGAGAAATTGCCGTTCATCGTAATCGTCGCCGACGAAATGGCTGACTTGATGATGACCGCGGGTAAGGAAGTCGAAACTCACATCATTCGCTTAGCACAAAAGAGCCGCGCGGTCGGTATTCACTTGATTCTCGCGACTCAAAAACCGACCGTTGACGTCATCACCGGGTTGATCAAAAGCAACTTGCCGGCGCGATTGAGTTTCCAGGTTGCCTGCCGCACCGACAGCCGAGTTGTATTGGATGAAAACGGTGCCGATAAACTGCTCGGCAACGGCGACATGTTGTTCCTCTGGCCTGGAACCAGCACGCTGATTCGTGGCCAGGGGACATACCTATCCGATGCGGAAATCGACCGCGTTGTCGATCATTGCAGTACAGGCGAGCAGAACTTCGTCGGTGAACTGATGAACTTGAAGGTCGAACCGGCGGAAGGTGAGAATGCACCGATTGCCGCTGGCGGTTTAAAGAAACGCGATGAGTTGTATGAAAGCGCGATCGAAGTTGTCGTTCGCGAAGGCCGCGGCAGTGTGTCGCTGCTGCAGCGTTGCTTGGGGATCGGATACGGCCGTGCCGCTCGGCTGATCGATTATATGGCCGAAGACGGAATCGTCGGACAATACAACGGCAGCCAAGCTCGCGACGTCATCATCACGATGGCCGACTGGGAACGAATGCAAGGGCTTGATACGTCAAACACCGATGACGAAGAGTCGCATGCCAGAAGCGAGCATTGATCGCAACCTGCCGGTTTCTTTACCGTAATTGAAAGAGTCATGGTTATTGGAGGTTGGATTCGCTGGGGTCAGACGCCGGATTCGGGATTCGGTAGGGTCGGTTATCCCCGTAAACAACATCTTGCATTGAATCCATGGGGATTCACGATGGTGTTGAGTTCTGAGGGCAGCGAGGCAGCGACAGCAGCGTCGCAAAGGGTTGGGTGTGCTATGGCGACATCCAACCACGGGCGATGAATCCGATGAGGGCGCCGATGAACAGGCAAATCGGGATCGTGATCGCAAGTACTAAGGCGATCAACATGCTGTCGGTTTGCTTGACGACGTTTCCCGATTCCGATCCGTCAGGCGAGAATGGGATCGGTGGCGGAGGTGGTGCAGTGGCAGCCGAGCCACTGGCCGATGCCGCACTGGAACGCTGGTCGTCGATCGATGCTTGCGACAGCACTTCACGTTCCATGGGTTCGACCGACGTCACCGCGACTGGCTCGGCGGGTGGAGGTGCGGGGTGCCAGGGGTTTTGCGTCGGTGCGGTGGGGACTGGTTCGACTTCGCCGTCGTACCAAGGCAGCAAACGTTCGGCGACGATTGCACCCGAAGCGATCCGTCGCTGGGGATCTTTTTCCATCATTTCCGCGATCAATTCGACAAACTCTTCGGCCAATTCGGGCGCGAAGCGTCTGGGGTGCCACGGAGTTTCGTCCAAGTGTCGCCGGCATTTGCTGCGCGCGTCGCCGCCGGGATAGGGCACTTTGCCGGTGATGGCGTAATAGAGCGTGCATCCGAGCGAATAGATGTCGCTGGCCGGTCCGATCGACATTGGGCTGCGGATCTGTTCGGGCGATAGGTAATCGGCCGTGCCGACGATCTTTCCGGCTCGCGGATCGTCGGCCAATCCCATTGACCACGTTGCCAGTCCGACATCGGAAACCTTGGCGCGACCGTCGGGCGTAACGAGGATATTGCCTGGTTTAACGTCGCGATGGATCAGGCCAAGGCGATGGGCATAATGCAAACCGAGCGCGGCTTGGCGGATCACACCAGCGGCTTGGTTCATCGTTAACGGTCCTTGTTGACGAACCAGTCGCCGCAAGTCAGTGCCTGGCACATATTCGGTGACAAGGTAATGGACGTTGCCATCGTGACCGGCATCGAAGGCTCGCACGAGATAGGGGCAGTCGAGCCCCGCTTGCATGCGAATTTCACGCAGAAAGCTCTCGCGAGAGTCCGGAGTCGACTTCTCCATTGGCAGCACCTTCACTGCCGATTGTCGTCCCATCACGGAGTGGACCGCTTTAAAGACTTGGCCCATTCCGCCTTGGCCGAGNNACTTGCCCCATTCCGCCTTGGCCGATCCAGTCGGTGATTTGGTACGGACCTAGGGTCAACTTGCCGCGGCCGGATTGCAGTTGCACGGTTTGGTAGACGGTGAAAATCCGCTCGCGAACAAAGTAATCGGCCAACGCCGTGGGGTCGGCACCGACGGTTTCGACGGCGGCTCGCCAGCGTGGTACGTCGATCAGTCCGCTGCGGAGCGCCGCGTCACGAAAGATTGCTAGGGACGATTTTTCTGCCAAGTTGATTCCGTTTGCTGTGTTGTGGCCCGATTATCCGCCCAACGTAACATGCAAGCGCACTGCTTCGTGACCGGCCAGCGACAGATCGATTCGGTCGCCTTCGTGCGTCACCGCTTGGCGCGGCATGTGGGGGTTGCCGGTTTCACGTTCGGCCGAGACCACATCACGACAGAATCGCAGTTTGACTTTGCGAGAATCGCTGCGGCCAGCGATCACCAGCATCGACAGCGATAGCGGCGAATCGGATTGCAGCTTCAGGTCGGTGACGACAATGTCGGGTGTGGAGCAATTGATCAGCCACCCGACCGACGTCTTGGGCATTTCAGCGATCGGAATTTGCGGCGGCGGCGCAATCGCTGCTCGCAGCGCTTGCAGTGGCGATTTGACATCGAACCCCAGCGACATCGAAAACGCCTGCTGTTGTTCGCCTCGGACCACAAGCAGCGAGTCGATGAAACGGTCGCCGACTTTGCGATGTGCGGGGCGACCGTCGGTAAAAATCAACGTCTGTTTGTCGACTTCGTCGATCAGCAATCCGCCAGGGCTGTCGATCCGTTTGCCACTTCCGACGCGGTGCAACATGTCGCGCAGCGGAGCCTGTGTGCTGGACGTATCGGTCGAAACGGCACTCCGCCAGGCGATATAAGATTGCCAAGGGTCGTCGCCCAGATCGAGTTGCGGGTCAGGTTGCAGTTGCGTGATGACGTCCAGCCAACGCGAACCGCGATGCAATTGGTAGGTGTTTTTGAACGTCGCGACCGTTTTGCCCTGTGCCCCGACCAAGCGGCCGGTGGCTTGGATGATCCCGACCGCGTCGTCGCCGCGAATCACTTCGACCGACTGGGCGATCATCTGTTCGGCATCGTCGGCGGCGGTCGACGGATCGGCAAAGTGCAGCCGCGATGAGAATCGGTTGCCACGCCCCTGGCCGCTGTAGACGCCGA
>DNWZ01000263.1 GCA_003506095.1 Planctomycetaceae bacterium
GGTTGGTGATATGAGGAATCGTAGCGGCAGGGCGCAAGCCCTGCCGCTAACGCTTGGACACGTTATCAGAACAACGAACCCAACAGGCGGCTTCGTGATTCGGATCATTTGCCGCACCGATCTGCAAAAGCGGTCGGTCGGTTCGACAGCGATCTTGGACCAACCAGCACCGATCCGCTAGCGCACACCCATGATACTCGCGATCAGGCGACGGAACTTCCCCTCGCAAGATGATTCGGCTGCGCTTCGCCGACTCAACCGGATCCGGAATCGGCACAGCCGACATCAACGCCTCGGTATAAGGATGCGTCGGACTGGCATACAGGTCAGACGCTTTGGCCAATTCAACAACGCGGCCTAAGTACATCACCCCGACACGCGTGGCAATGTGACGAACGACAGCCAAATCGTGCGCAATGAACAGATACGATAAACCAAGCCGTTGTTGCAGGTCCATCAACAGATTAATGATCTGAGCCTGGATCGAAACATCCAGCGCCGATACCGGTTCATCACACAGGATCACTTTCGGTTGTACCGCCAGTGCCCGCGCGATTCCGATCCGTTGACGTTGCCCCCCAGAAAACTCATGGGGATATCGGTTCAAAAATCGCGGATTCAAACCAACAAGATCCATCAGCCGTAAAACTTCAAGCTTTAAGTCGCGACCGCGAGCCAACCCGTGAATCGCGAGTGGTTCGCCAATGATCGATCCGATCGTCATTCTAGGGTTCAGCGAAGCGAACGGGTCTTGAAAAACCATTTGGACAACCCGGCGGTGAGGACGCATCGCCGCATCGTTCATCCCGGTAATGTTCTGTCCGTCCAGCAGGACCGTTCCCGCCGTCGGCTTTACCAAACCGACAATCGCTCGCGCGGTCGTCGACTTGCCACATCCCGATTCGCCTACCAGCCCTAACGTTTCACCCGGTGCGATATCAAACGATACGTCATCGACGGCGCGGATCAAACCTTGCTGGGCGCTAAAGAGCCCGCCACGACTAAACGGAAAATAAACCTTAAGGTTCTTCACGCTAAGAATCGCCTGGGTCATGATCGTCCCTCCGCCGAATCGGCTGTGGCGCTGGCGACGCTTTCACTGCGACGAGTTTCTGCCGCTGCATCGTCAAACCAACATGCCGAAACCTGTCCGTCGGCAACCTCGCGCAGCGGCGGATCGTCGGTAACACATTTTGTGACCGCCAGCGGACAACGCGGTCGAAACGAGCAACCCGGCGGAATCCGTGTCATATCGGGCGGTTGTCCAGCGATCGCGTCGAGTTGTTGTGAATGATCACGATCGAGTCTTGGCAAAGATCGCAGCAGTCCGAGTGTATAAGGATGTTTTGGCTGAGCGAACAAAGGTTGCACACTGGCCCGTTCGACCACCCGGCCCGCATACATCACCATCACACGATCACAGACTCCGGCAACCACACCCAAATCATGAGTGATCAGAATAATGCTGGTACCGCGTCGTTTCTGCAGGTCCGCCAACAGTTCTAAAATTTGGGCTTGAATCGTTACATCCAGCGCTGTCGTCGGTTCGTCAGCGATCAATACATCCGGTTCGCACGACAGCGCCATCGCGATCATCACACGTTGCCGCATCCCGCCGCTGAACTGGTGCGGATAATCTCGCAAGCGTGAATCGGGTGAACTGATACCAACCATCTCCAACATTTCCGCGGCACGGCGATTGGCGGCTGTTGCGGACAAGCCCAAATGGCGACGGGTCACTTCGGTCAACTGTTGGCCAACCGTCATCAACGGATTGAGCGCCGTCATCGGGTCTTGAAAAATCATTCCGATGCGGCGTCCACGAATCGACATCAATTCGGCCGGTGACATCGTCAACAAATCTTTGCCGTCGAAAATCGCCGTCCCACCCGCGATCACTCCAGGCGGTCGCGGGATCAACCCCATCAATGCCAAGTTGGTCACACTTTTGCCACTGCCGCTTTCGCCCACAATCCCCAGCGTTTCGCCACGTGACAGATCGAACGATACACCACGGACCGCTTCGACCAATCCGTCATCAGTCTTAAAACTGACGCGAAGATCGCGGACACTTAACAGTGGCAACTCTTGTTTGGAATCGTTTTTCAACATCAATCTCGATTCTTCATTTTCGGGTCCAAGGCATCTCGCACGCCGTCACCCAGAAAGTTAAGCGCAAAAAGCGTCGCAGCCAGCGCCGCCCCGGGAAACACAACGACCCACCAAAACAGTTTGACGCTCGACAACGCCTCGACACCATCGTTCAACAATTGGCCCCAAGAAACATCCGGCGGCGCAACGCCAAGGCCCAGAAACGATAAGAACGCTTCGAACAACATCACCGCCGGAATCGTCAACGTNNCAACGCGCGACATGGTCAACCAATAAATCGCACCGATCACAAAATAAAACAGTGTGATCTGTTCGATCCCATAACTTTGCAACCACGTCTTCACACTGTCTTCGCCCAAAAACGTGATTAAAAAAATCACCACAAAGATGAACGGTATCGAATAGAGGATATCGACGATTCGCATCATCGCCGCATCGACAAAGCCGCCCAAGTAACCGGCCGTCGCACCATAGCTGACCCCGATCACCAAACTGACCATGGTCGCCACCAAGCCGACCACCAGTGAAACCCTCGCACCCCAAAACACTCTCGCCAACAAGTCGCGGCCTAATTTGTCCGTCCCAAACAACGACGGCAGCGCATAATCACCAAAGATTGCGACTCGGACACGGCACATGCCCCACGAAACCGGGCCAAGCTTGTTCCACAACTGATTGAAGGGATGTTCGACCTTCGTCCGGTCGTCGATCACATCACCCAATTTTCGACGTTCTTCGGGGTCTTGGGTGTTGTCACGCTGTGCCTTCAGTGTAGCGATTTCCGCATCAAATCGTTTCAGTTCGGCAACCAACGAACTATCGGCAAAGCCCAACCCATCGCGACTGCCCATCGTGACGGGTTTCAATTCCGGCGGCAGCAGTCGGCGAAACTTTAAATCCTTATCGATCGGACTTTGCAGCGGCAACATCGGCGTAAAAAGTGCCAAGAAAACCAACACAGCAAGTCCGATCATGGAAATCATCGCCGTGCGTTTGCGACGCAGCCGTCGCCACGCATCGCTCCACAACGACGTACCGCGAATCGCTTCGGATTCTTCTAACAACCGCGCCAGTACCGTCTGACGCTGCTGTTCGGCCATGTCCGACAAGTTGACTGAATCGTCGCTAGGTTTTACGGGCTTTAACAAATCGCTCACTGCAACTTTACCCTCGGATCAATCACGGCGTAAGAAATGTCGACGATTGAATTCATCACAAATAATAACAGGGTATACGTCAACACCATGCCCATCGCCAGCGTGTAATCACGTTGCAAAGCGGCATTGATGAAATGGCTGCCCATACCAGGGATCGCGAAAATCTTTTCTAGCACCAGCGAACCGGTCAGCACCCCAGCGGTTGCCGGACCAAGGTAAGAAACAACCGGCAACATTGCACCGGGCAACACATGCTTGAGAATCACCGCACGGTGCGACAACCCTTTTGCCATCGCGGTGCGAACATGCTCGCGGTTCAGAACTTCCAGCATCCCGGCACGCGTCAACCGAGCGATATAGGCGGCGACCGGTGCCCCCAAACAGAGCGCCGGCAACATCACCTGGCTGAGCGTTCCCCAACCGGCGGCGGGAAATATTTGCACGGAAAAAACGAACAACAGAATCGCAAGGCTAGCGAGCACGAAATTGGGGACCGCGATCCCAAAAACCGCAATCGCCATCATCGATAAATCGGCCGCTGAACCACGATAAACCGCCGAAACAACGCCAGCGGGAATACCCAGCGTGATCGCGAATACCAAGCCAAAGATTGCTAGCGAAGCCGATACAGGAAAACCTTCGGCCAAGACTTGGTTAACACTGTAATCCTCCAGTCGAATGCTCCACCCCAAATCGCCTCGCGTAACGATTCCGACCGCATAGTCGAAATACTGTTGCAGCGGCGGAGCATCCAAGTTGTACCGTGCACGCAGTTGCCGCTCGATCGCCGGCGGTACGGTACGTTCACTGCTGAACGGGTTTCCGGGAACCGATCGCATCAACACGAACGAGACGCTGTAGACGATCCATAACGTCAACAGCATCCATCCGAATCGATTGATCAAGTATCCGACCAAGTTTCTCATCAACGGGTTCCTATGAAAATCATCAATCGTTGGTGGTTACCGAATCGTCAAACCGCAACAGTTGCAGCGGATGAAGGTCTTGGGCCGATGGAAAAAAACCTTTGACGTTCGGTTTTACGACATTGATCGACGTGTAGAAGTAAATCGGAATCACTGGCATTTCATCGACCCAAATCTGTTCGGCTTGACGCAACAGGTCCATCCGCTTGGCAGGATCGGTCTCGCGGGCGGCGCTGCGAATCAATTCGTCATAGTCCTTATTCGACCAATTGGTATTGTTTTGTGGGTTTCCCGTCATCCACATATCGAGAAACGTATTGGGGTCCGGGTAATCGGCGATCCAACCGGCGCGAGCGATTTGATAATCAGTTTGTTGCACCTTATCAAGAAAACTGCCCCATTCCATGTTTTGCAATTCGATCGCGATGTTCAGATTGTTTTGCAATTGTTGCTGAATCACTTCGGCAATCGATCGGTGGCCTTCGCTGGTGTTATAAAGAATGGTCAGCCTTGGCATTCCGCGACCGCCGGGAAAACCGGCTTCGGCCAACAACTCTCGAGCCTTGGCAACATCCGGCACAAACCCTTCGGCGCTGGTGTAACCAGCCAATCCGGGCGGCACAATCGTTGTCGCGGGCAACTGCCCCAGCTTTGTGACTTCTTCGACGATTTCGACACGATCGATTGCCATCGCGATCGCGCGACGAACGAGCACATTGTCCAGCGGTGGGCGAGCGACGTTCAAACGATAGAAGTAAACCGACAGTTGGGGAGCGGCGTAAAAGTCCTCGCGCTGCTTCAACACTTCCAAGACCGTCTCGGGTGGCATCGTCACCCATTGCAATTGATCGGTCTCATACATGTTCAGCGCGGTGTTTTCGCCTTCCAATGACAGAAAGTCGACGGTATTGAGCGCGACGTTGTCGGCATCGTAATAGTCTTGATTCTTTTCCAATCGTAATCGATCCCTTAAACGACGCAGTTGCAGTTTGAACGGCCCATTGGTGACGATGTTTTCGGCTTTCGTCCACAGTGGGCTGCCATGTTCTTCGACACACGCGCGGTTGACAGGAAACAGTGTGTAGAAAGCGACAATGTTTGGAAAATAGGGAATCGGATCGTTCAGGTTGACAATGAATGTTTTTTCGTCTGGGGTTTCAAGTCCGCCAAGTTTGTCAAAGGCGACCAATACCATGTGGGCCCGCTGGGTATCTGGATCAGCAACAGGTGACTTCAAGGCGGATGAGAACGATTGGCGTTTTGTCGGACCGTCCCATTGCACATTTCCTTGTGCATCGAGCTCCGCGATATCAATCACATAAACCCAAGATTCGGTCCAATCCGCTTCGGCGTTTTTGTTCTTCTTCTTTTCTTCGTCGGACGGTTCCGGCGGCTTGCGGATTTCTTGCAACGTGCCATAGAGGATCGTTCCGCGTGGATAATTCTGATAGGTCGCTTTCCCCGTAGGCGTTTCGTCAGGCCGATCCCACATTTCGACCTCCACGCGATCCCCCACCGCAACGGTTGCATCGCTGTAAGCTTTTGCGAACGGGATGCTGTGCAAGTGAAACGAATACTCCGACGCGGTACCGGGATGAAGCACGCGTTGCCACGACCAAGCGAAATCGTAACTGGTTACCGGCGTGCCATCGGTCCATTTGATGCCATCGCGCAGGCGAAAGGTATAACGCTTGTTTTCGTTGGACACCTCGAATGACTCGGCCATCCCCGGCTTAGGAGCCATCGGCTGCAGGCCGGTTTCTGGGTCGGGTTCACCCTCGGGCATCATCCGCAGCAACCCCTCGAACAGTTCGAACAGGATGCGGCCCTCGATATTGCCGGTCGCGCGAGCCGGGTCGAGCGTTTTGACGTCCGCGCCCGATTGCAGGCTGAACTCAGCCGGCGGCAACGATTCGAAGAACGACGCCCAGGCTAAGGCGGCCACAACGCAGACGATGGCGATCGACAGGAACGCTTTGCGAGCTTCTGGAGACACGGGCAACGGGTGGGTCGGGAGGAAGGAAACGAATCGCAGGCACCGTTATACAACACTCCGCAGCGTCAAGGTTGCAAGCGCCGCCAGCCCGCAGGAAATCGCCCAATACCACTCCCTGGTTATGCAATTCCCTGCCAACCAAGGCGGCCACCTGGCAGCGTCTGGAATCGCTCGGTTCGAGGTGCAGAAATGGGAACTAGCCCAGAGTTTATGCGGCGATTCATAACGAATTTCGGGATTTTCACGAAGGCACGAAGGCACAGGGGGGGGCGAAGTTCATTCGGATCAGCAACGCGATTTCGACCGAAACGCCTCGCATAACGCGACGTTCTCGTAATCGAGGTTTTCTTCGCGAACGGTCCAGAAGAAGGGTTTCTGAGTCTGGTCGAAAGATCTGGGACGAAAAATGGAGTCCAGTACTTTTTGTCCCACATTATTCGCCAGCTAGACGCAAGTGATTTCATGAGGGGCCGGTCAAAAGCGGGAGCTCATCAACGTGGCAGGCACAAATGACGCTGCCCTCGGCGTTTTTTCGTTATTGCCCCTGATTTTCTCGTCACGTGCGGCGCGATTTAAGATGCTGTCGGCCGTTCGCCTTGGTTAGGCGATTGGGCAGTCGCTCAACCGTTGGTGATGATCGCGAACTGATCCAAAAGGCTTTGGAACGATACGCGATCTTTTTCCGACCCGGTCTGAGTCAGTTTCATGATCGTGTCGATACTGATGACACCACTGCTACGCAAGCGGATCCCGGTGACAACGGGTTTTGCCGGATAAAGCCCCATCAAGATAAAACTGTCAAATCGAATCGATGCTGAAATCGTTGGCAGTGGATCTTGGATGACCGATTCGGCAGCAGTTACCAAACGATGAAGGTTCTGGCGCGAGTTCGTTGTTGCAAAGACTTCAAGCTTGGGCAATTTATCCGAGGACGATTCGGAAAGGTGTAAGAAAAGTAGTTCAGTGACATCTTTGGGCTTCGCACTTACTAGGCCATCTTTCTGAGTTGAATCGACATAGCGAAACGCCATCACCAAAGTTCGTCCGTTGGCGTTTTCCCCTTCGCGAAGTACACCGATCGCGCGAAACTTTCCAATCGCTTCGTCGATCAACGGTTCGGCTTTTATAGTCGATGTTGGACTAGCATTTTTATAAAACGCCGCGCGACAATCGGTGCCGAAATAGGCGTTCCCTTTTTCATCTTGAAACACGATCGGCTCGATCGCCAAACGATGCTCCGTCAAATACTCGCGAATCGCACCGGCCGACGCGGTTGGTAACTTCAGATCTGCTGCACTATCGATTTCCAATCCGACCGTCACCGCAGCCATCCTGCCCATCACGCCTCTTCGGCCAATCGGTAAACGGGTTAGCGGTGGTTTGACCGCAGTTTCGGGCAGCAGCAACTTGCAAGCGAAATCTTTGGACTGGTTGAAGGCGCGATTGACTTGCGACTCCTGCCACGGCACTTCGCCAATGGAGTGAATTTGGTCAATGGTTGGTGTTGCCCCCATCGCGCCGACCACTAACCTGCCGCCATCGTTGGCTGTTGCGTTCGCAGAATCGGACGGGTTGTCGGTTTCCTTCCTAAAGCCGGTCTCATTGTAAGGCTCGGATTTTCCGTTGCGGCCTTGGATACTTGCGGTGGGTTCCATCAACCACGATTCGTCATTCACAGGCTCCACAGATTCGGTGCCAGAGGCCCTTTCCTCGATAAGCTGTTTCAAATCAGCTGGCAGTGTCCCCCAGCTTAATCCGTCGATTTTTTCGACAGCGATCATGGCCACGACCGCCAACAACACAACCGCTGACAGGATTTTAAAAACGGTATTTGTGGTCATGTGATTGATAGGTTTTCAGTGGTTATTGGCAAATATCATTGCAGCTCTGGAAGAAACCTTCGCCGAAACTTTTCAAGCGATCTGCGTCAAAGTGGCCGCCACGTCCGCGCATTGTAATCGTAATCTGTCCATTCGCACCCGTCACGGTAATCGCCAGCGGCACCCCGGGCGGCAGCGGAGCGATACAGGCGACCCGATCAATCTTGGCTCCGGCGAGCATCCACTGGCCAGATTCCAGTTTCACGCCATGGCGTCGCCCCAGTTGCAAGTTTGACAAACATGTCAGCGTAACGGTCGGCGTAAAGCGTCCCGAACGTTCAATCCGGTTCACGGCAAACGGAATTTTCTCTACCAACTCGACTCCCCTCATCAGCTCCGCCGCTGCGCCACGTTGGCGAACGTAACGAAGTTGTTCGGCGACCGATTCTAGCAACTGACCAGGCGTTGCCCAATCGCTCGAACGTCGTCGAATGTAGGCAAAGCCGACCCGATTGGAGGCCGGCGAGCGTCGGTCGGCCCAGGTGCGAAGGTCTACTGGATTAAGAATGTTCAAGTATTCGCCGCTAGGCTGTGACGACGAGCACTGGTTCAGCATTAAAAAACCCGCCGCCGTCATCACATCGTTCATCACATGTTTCGACCGAACCAGAAACCCATGGATCGATCTCGCTTGCTCTGAATCCAAGATGAACTGTGCAACTAAATCTTTCTGCCCCGAATCGCTTGGGGCTAAGTTGCTAGGTTGTCGGATCGGTTGGATGCGGTGGTTACGGCCCTTGATGGTGACCCAAAGGTTTCTCAAGCCTTCACCAATCCCGATCGGCGTCTCACCCGATGGAGTCTCAAAGTGCCCTCGTCGGCTCAACGCGATCTGGTCCACGATAGTTTCTTTCGTCTCGCCCGACTTCATCGCAGCGTAGGTCATCGTAACATCGCGATAAAACCTGGCCCCACCTTGGCCGTCCGTGCACGCGTGGTGATATTCAAACCGCAGTCGCGATCGCCCATTGGCCGATGTGAAAAGACGGACTGCCAAGCCGGCCTGTGAGCGAATCGATATTGCCACCGGTGGCTCAAGAAACGAACATCCTGGCGATGGCGTTTCAAGGGTGTCGACGACAGTATGTTGCAAAACGTCAGCTGTCTGAATCGATTTCCAAACCAATCCCGCTTGCTCATGCTCCACACGACTGCTCAGCAACGGATGCAGCGGCAATACGCATTCAACAGCTCGCTTCAATACATCCGCATCTAATACTCCATCAAAATCTGCCTCGGCCGAAAAGACGGGAGATCCATCGCTGGACTGCGAGCGAACAAAGTACCGTTCTACGGCCACTAACTTATGCCAATTCGGGGCGATCGGCTCAGACACGGATGCTCACCCCACCGTCGACCACTAAGGTTTGGCCTTGAATCAAATCACTTAATGGGCTGGCCAGAAAAGCGACCACGTCGGAAACATCGTTCGCCGTTAACGTTCGCTCACCCAACATCATTCGCGCGTGTGCCGCTTTCAGAATGTTGTCAACGTCAGGCATCGTCGCCACGGCGTCAGTTGCGACGATGCCGGGCAATACACAATTGAAGTTGATTCCGCGCGGGCCATATTCCAATGCCAGATGACGAATCAGGCTTTCCAAAGCAGCCTTGGATGCTCCGATCGCGGCATAATTTGGCACCGCCCACATCGATCCATGGCTAGAAACTGCAATGACTTTGCCTTGATACGATGACTTGGCCAACGAATCGGCTGCCGCTTGCACCAACCAGAGAACCGCAGCCGAGTTTGTACGAATCGTCGATTCAAAAGACGCTGGCGTCAAATCGCTGGCCGGGCGAAATCCGCCTGCGGCAACATTGCTGACCACGATGTCGATCCCTTCAAAACGCTCCTCCACCGCTTGTATCATCGCCACCGCGTCATCACGCTGTGCCACATCGGCCCGCACCGCGAACGACCGCCGACCGAGTCCGTGAATCGCTCGCACGACCTCCGCAGCTTCGTCCGCAGACGAAAGAAAGTTGATCGCCACATCAGCCCCCAGTTCCGCTAAACGCAGCGCACAAGATTTTCCAATCCCGCGACTCGCACCGGTCACCAAGGCTCGTTTTCCACGCAGGTCGATCACGGTCGAATATCCCGTATGATGTAAATGTTCATCACTGGCCGTTCGGTGCCGCCCAGTATTTATGGAACGCGTCTAATCGCTCTTCACAACGCCCGAAGATCCCGTGATCTACTGCGCCGCGTTTTCCGTTTTGTACGAGCGGAAATATCGTAGCATCTTCCATGAATATTTTCATCGCAATGCGAGCGGACATGCGTCGCATGCCCCATGCCCACAGATGCTTCAGTCGTCCCGGACGACTGGGTGAACGCCCGAGTCCGATCACGGTCATCTGGCATCGTTGGGCCGACAGTGGTTCGATTTGATAAACCAAAGTAATCGTCTCGGTCAATGACGCCATCAAGTTTGGAAACAAATGGATGTGTTGATAACGCGGGTCGAAACTGCCGGTTAACCACCGTATCGAAGCCTCTTCAAGTCGCTCCACCAAACTCTTGCCGCGTGACTCGGTTTGAAAGGTCGTCCCCTTTGCATTGAACTGATGAAGGGTTGCTTCTTCGCCAGGATCGCTACCAAATGTTTTTGCATGCACTTCGTCCAAATGGTAAGACTCCAACGACGCTTCGACGGGAATTTTCCAATTTGCTTCGTAGGTCAGTCGATTGAATAGATTCAGTTTCCAGTCTTTGGCGTCGGTAGCCACTTGCAACGGTTTTTCAAACTCTCCCAACCACTCGCTCAGCGTTTGATCGCATTGGGCGAATCGCACGAAAACAAGTTGCCCCACCGTGTCGACATCAAAGCCCTCAAGCCGATGGCGCTGGCGATCGAAATTTGGAAAATTCTTTGCACCAGGGATGCGTCGAGTTTGACCATCGGATCCGTACTGCCATCCGTGGTAGCGACATTTCAGCTCGGCCGTGTTTCCCATTCCCTCATCGATCAACTGGCAATGTCGATGAGCGCAAACGTTTCGAAATGCGACCAGTTGTTCGTCGAACCGGCGAACAACGATAGGAACTCCAAGCACGTGGCAAGCGATGTAATCGCCGGTTGATGCCAACTGGCCGGTTGTTCCAATCAGGTGCCAAGCTGAACTTCTCAGACGTGTCACGTCTTGATCGTGATACTGGGAATCGCAATAAGATTCCGGCCCCAATTTCGGAATCGTGCTGGTGGTCGCCTGATACATTACGGATCAACCTATCCAGTGGATTCGATAGTCTCGGATGGACAACAGTTGGTCGTTGTTCAAGCCGATCAGGTCGGCTTCAAGTGTCATTCCTTTTTCGTCTTTGCTGGTCGTGCGAATCAGAACGCATAACGGTTCGCCCGGATCCGGCAACCGTCCCAAATAGATGCATCCGAACCGCACCGGCAGGCTGGCCCTTNNAAGCCAACATCGCGCATGCATACAACATTCCATCCATCACCGCGCACGGAATGCTCCAACCATCCGTCGGGCGTCGTTCGCCGCCTAACTGAACCGGTGATGGCGAGGTTATGAATCCATGGGCTTCACCGGATTTGTCAATCGCAATCTTATGCAGCGTTCTCAGTGGTTCGCCATGAAAGACCGCTGCGTCCCGTTCAAGGTATTCAACCCTCTTCATCTCGCGACGCAAGGCCATTTGAATAAGGTCACCACCCGTCAAATCGATGTGGTTCAACGTGATTCGGTCTGGCATCACGCAATGATCCGACCCAACCACGGATGCATGAAAGTGTTCGCGTGACGCTTGAACAACACGACCATCAATCCGACGCAGGTCGGCGCAAATGGACCACGAAGATACCGACTGGCCGGGGGCCCAGGATTGATCAGACGGATCGACTTTCTTTGGCAGCACTTCAACCGCGATGGCATCTTCAGTTGCAAACTTAAACGCGTGGATCGCCTCTGCATTGCGGATCATCCGTATCGGTTTTCCTTCGCCAGCATGCTTAGCCGCTTCGGCCATCATCTCCAGTGCGATAACGAACGGCAGTGTCGGTCTTCCGCCTACGAGGTGTTCGCTTAGAAAGCGATCACGCAGCGGATCGAGCGTGACGGTCCATCCGCGGCCTAGCGTATGGTTCGATTGAAGGTCCATTCGGCCTGACGGTGCAAGCATCGGCAGCGTTTGACTTGTGTCAGTCGATTCCCCAAAGCTAGGGAAAAACTTGCGAATGTAATTTCTGTCTGTAATCAAGACTTCTGCTAAGTCACCGCCGCTCTCGAATTCATCTACGAAGTGTTGCAGGCCTTCTGTAGCCGGCATAAACTCCATGCCAATCATTTCCAGCGCCAATTTCGCTTCGGGCTTGGTGGCCATTCCGATATCGCCCCACGCATGCCAGTGAAACGTAACGCATCTTGTGGAAGGACGCTGTTGGCGTAATCGGTTAACGATTTTGGCAAGCATATCATTCGCGAGCGAATAATCGGTATGGCCATTGGCGCCGAATCGTCCGCTGATCGAACCGAAACCAACAAACCATTCAAGTGGATCGTTGATAGTCGACTCCGCAAGCGCTATCGCACCATCAACCTTCGCGCGGATGCATTTCTCGACCTTATCCAATCGCTTGCGGTCAAAGCGAGCGTCCTGTCCTGCACCCGCACCATGAATGACTCCTCGAATCGGCCCAGCATTCTGCCGTATTTGATCGATCAGTTTCGATACCGCCACGCAATCGGAAACATCGACACAGTGATAAGTCGCGACGATTCCCTTGCGTTGGCATTCGCGAAGCGTCATGTCAATCTCGATCGCTTTTTCGAGATCACGCCAAGCGTCAATCGGATTTTCGCCTGACCTTTGCGCTTGGGCCATCACTTCACGACGCAGCACTGCCCGATCCGTTTGAGCACGAATACGTACAACTTCTGTCAATTCCGGCGCGGGAGCAGTCCCGAGTAATTGCAACTTAAGATCGTATTTTTCCGCTAGTGCAATGCTGGTCAACGCAGTAATCCCACGACCTCCGCCGCTGACGATCCAAGTACCACCACGACTCGGTGGCGAAGCGGCCGAAGAAATCTCCGCTGACAATGGCAAATAACAAGGTCGGACGGCCATGCGTGATCGACCATCGACACAAACCTCTTCATCGTGCGACGGCACAGCCAGTTCCGCGAAGATTCCTTCAATAGCAGATTCAATGGTGGTTTCGGGTGCAATGTCGATCACCTTCATCGGTGTTTGTCGATATCCCCGCATCCAAGCTTCGATCAACATCGCCTTCGTTAATCCCGCCAAACCACCCGATTCTGGCGTGACAACATTAGAAGTAGAAAAGCCGAAATCGCCGCCGGCATTCACCACGGTCACGAGGGATGCTTGATCCATCATTTGAAGATCAATTATCCGTTGCATCCACAATTGGCAGATGCGAAACGGACCTGATAGTGCTATTTGGCGGCGTTCTTTCCAAGCCGCGCTAGATAAGTCGCCAAGAGCCTCTTCGTCATGCGGTGTTGTGATAAAAAGGTGAGGTGTTTCGCAAGCCTGCCAAACCTTAGCCAATGCATCGTCGATCGTTACAGTATCATCAGCGGACAGGCAATGAACCGCTACACCCATCGAACTCAACTTCGTTGCCAATGATTCTGACAAGCCATTGTCGCCGACGATCAATGCCCCGCCGCTAAGCCTTGGCATCGTCGGCATGCCCGCGCGGCGTGGCGTGTTGACGAGTGTCAAACCGAATCGACAAGTCCCGGTCGCCGGGATTGGTGGTTGGGAATTAAGTGAGAAGGGTTTGACAGGGATGGATTGATGCGAGTGCGTGCCGATATCGGTTTCAGCACCGCGAGTCATTTTTTTTTTCGCGTCAGATGCTGCAGTCGCAACTTGTTGGATCTCTACTGCCGAGGTCGAAATCACTTTCTTGGCATCATGAGCATAAACAAAATCTCGAATCGATCCGAGAGTTGGAAAATCGGCCAGACGTAACTTTCGCAGATCTACATTCTGCAGTTCAAAATGGCTGGCCAATTCTCCCAGAAGCTGAGCCTTCTTGATGCTGTCGACGCCTAGTTCAGCTTCTAAATCTGCCTGCAGGTCGATTATTTCTGGCGAGTAGCCGGTTTGATCAACGATGAAATCGATCATCAGTGAAGCGACAGGGTCCACCGGTTGATCCACAGGCGATGGAACTTCGTCTGCATACTCAACGACCGCTGGACGATGGTTTGTTTGGAATACCGCTGCGGAGATGTGCGAATCGTCTTGAATCAAACGCTGATGCGTTGAGTTTGATTTCAGCGATCCGTTGGATACCGCTGGGCCGCTGATGACATTCGCACTACGTTCGCTGTTGAGCTTCTGTGGTGTGGACTTACCGGCATCGACGGCGACAAGTTTTGCGATATCGGCGAGCGAATTAAAGTCAGCCAGTCGCATTCGCTTCAGGTCGAGCTGCAGTGAAGCCCATTCGGCAAGCTCGCCAATAATCTGTGCCTTCTTGATACTGTCAACGCCTAGTTCAGCCTCTAAGTCAGCATCAAAGTCGATAACATCAGGATGGTATCCGGTCAACTCGACAACGAAGTCGACTAGGAAACGGTCAACGGATTCCTTGTCAACCGATTGAATGGCGGTGTCATAAGCCGCAGCCAATGTTTCTTGATTCAATACAGCGGTCGATACCTCGTCCGTCGCGTGTCCCGCGAAACCGTTTCGGAAGATTCCGTCAACGGATGACAAGGCTTCGCTTACTGGTGCTGCGTTTCGAATAGACGACAAGGATTCACCGCTTAACCTCGTTCTTGCCCGACCAGTTACATCGACGATTTCAATCTTGGCGGCGGCCGCCAGTACGGGTTGTGGATGGTCCGATTGGATTTCGTTACGAATCGTTAATGTATGGGACTGCGAAGCCGATCCTGTAACGAATCTTTGTGCTAAGGCGATCAGTCGCAAGCGATCCGAATGCGTATGGTGTACGCAGTCGAGCGAAACGCAAAGTGCGGTGTTGCCGACAATGTCGCGATGCAGCTTCGTCAACATATCGCTCGGTCCGACGTCGACCAGCAGTCGATAGCCGTCAGAGACCAGCCTTTCGATCGCGTTGCAATAGAGCAGCGGACGCGTCAATTGATCGATCAGGCAGGCACGTATTGAGGATGGTTCAGCGAGATACTTGCCGCGAATCGTCGAAAAGAAACCGAGTTGTGGCGGCATTAAACGTTGGTTACTGAATGCGTTCTTCAATACACCTCGCGCCGCCGCCATCGCGGGCGAATGATAGGCGGCCGGCACCGGGATCACGATCGACGCGATCGATTCGTTGGTGAAAACTGCCTTGGCGATTTCGATATCCCGAGTTGCTCCGGCGATCACGGTTTGCAGGGGTGAGTTGTGATGTGTTATCGACAACTTCGCAGCCAGTTTGGCCAACACCGATTCGACACGTGTCGGATTGGCACGAATCGATAACAGTTGACCGCGTTTCTGCGTAGTCATCACCACCGCTTCGCTTCGCAGTTTTGCGAACTGAATCGCCTGTTCGGTGGTCATCACCCCAGCTTGCAACGCTGCGCCGCATTCACCGAAGCTGTGTCCGAATACCATGTCGGGGCGCATGCCAGCGCGTCGCATTGAATCTGACAACGTGCAACTGACGGCTAAGACCCACAGTTGTGTCCACCAAACGTCTTGACCGAGGCGATGGTGGCTATCGGCTAAGTCGTCGACAATCCCACCCAGGCGCATGCGTTGTAGCAAATGATCGAAGTCGTCCAGGTATGCGGCTGCTAAGCCGTCTTGCGATATGATCTGCGGTATCGCCGAATACTGTGAACCTTGTCCGGGGAATGCCCATGCGACACGTCCGGCGCCTTGCTCGCTATCCCACATAACCGCCAGGTGGCGATCGAAAACGCCGACGCGTTGTCCCCGTTGCCACGCCTTGCTGATGACTTCCAGTCCGCCTGCCAGCGACTTCTCTGAGTCGACGATTAGACCTGCGCAAAATCGCTTGGTTATGTCGATCGCAAGGTTGCTCCCGTCTGAAAATCCACTCGCGAGCGCGAACGCTGGCGACTCAATCGCAGCCCGAAGTTGCGCCAGAAAATCATTCTCGTTCGTCCCTTGAATAACGACCGTACGCTTCGGCGTACTAGAAGATTGGGGCGCAAGCACTAAGGGACCTGGTTCTCGGTTTGTTGCTGAAATCTTCGCTGAAGTGACGTTGCCATTAACACTGAATTCGCCGACGTTGTCATCTTTAAAGCGACGTGTATGAACGGTAACGGAAAACCCATCTTCGGCGACAGAGGCGATGGGTTGCGACATCTCTGTCGAATCTGGCAAGCGGATCGTATCAGCCAGAATACGAATGATAGTATGAGCACCGGCGAGATAGCCAATCTTGTTGACGATCTTCTGATTGATCGTCGCGGACTGCATCTGCTGGCGCCATTGGCGACTCGGTTCGGAACAGAATCCGGATTCAACCGCATCGATGATACCAAAGACTTTCTGGCCTTGCTGAACGGCGTCGGATAATCGCTTAAGCATTAGCACAGCGACCCCTTCACCGGGCACCACCCTGGCGCAGTCTGCCGCGATGTGATGATTGGTTGTGCCATCAGCCAAACGACCGCGAACTTCTAGGTCTTTGAATCCGACCAGGTCGAGCGATCGGCGCGCGACTCCGCAAACGACTGCATCGATTTTATTAGATCTCAATTGGTCGACCGCCAGTAAAATGGCCAATCCACCGGATGCATCATCAGCGTCGACAGCGCAGGCGCCACCCATCAAGTCGAATGTTTTTGCGATTCGTGATGCGAGCGTGCTGGCAGTGAATCCACCCGTTTCATCGAGGATTGCGGAATGCCGCCGGAACATCAACTCGCGATACTGCGAAACGAGTTCTTCGGCTTTGCTAGAGTGAATGCCTCGCGCGGCCAGTTCATCGGAAAGATGTTTACAGATTTCGGGCAACCGTAAACCGATCTGTAAGTGATTGGAAAACTCGCCACCAAAGATGGTTCCGATAACCACTGCCGTTTTTTGCCGGTCCGACAACCATTTGCCGCCGTCGGATTCCTTAGACGCTTGCTCGACTGCGTCGATCAGCATCATTTGCAATGGGTTGGCGAGATCGACCTGTTTGGGAGGGATGCGGTACGGTTGTCCGTTGAAACGGTAACCGGCGATATAGCCGCCCAGTTGTGTCGGCACAGTGAAAGGGGACGAACCGAGTTCGGAACCACCCAGCCATCGGCCTTGTGGAGGTCGACATAACGCATTCGCGTCGGACGACAACAATCTTCCAAACGCTTCAACCGTAAAGGCACCTGGAAGGACGACGCCACGACCCACGATTGCGATCGGTTCTGGATCGCTCGATTTCATCTTACGCGATGCTAAAGATGATTGATCTGCTTTGCAAACGGCACTCTCAGATTCGATCACCGCATGTCCGTTCAGGCCGCCAATTCCGAATGCGTTTACCGCACAGCGACGGATTTTGACATTTCCACGTTCGGTTGCGGGCCAAGCCGTCGTTTTATCAACCACTTGGACCTTGTTGGTTGACCAATCGAATTCGGATGTGAGGCTTTGGAGATTGATCGTTGGCGGGATTTCTCCGCGCTCCATCGAGATTAATAGTTTGACAAGTCCAACGAGTCCTGCGGCTTCGAGAGTGTGTCCGAGATTGCTTTTAACACTGCCGACCAGCATGTCCCGCTTGTTTTGGCCAACGGACGCCAAAGAGACCAATTCGGTGGCATCGCCGACTTGGGTGCTGGTCGCGTGGGCTTCAAGATAATCGATCGCCAACGGTTGCTGGTCGGAATACCCTCGCCGAATCGCCAATTGTTGACCTTCGGTGCGTGGTGCCCAGAGGCTTTTTCCGCGTCCGTCGGATGAGACGCCAATGTCTCGAACCATGCCACGGATCGGCAACCCAAGACGCTCGGCGATCGACCGTTTCGTGATCGTGATCGCGACATAGCCCTCACTGCTGATCAGTCCGCTAGCGTTCTGATCAAAAGGTGAAGATACCGATTCGCTGCACGCTTGAGATTGGGAGAAAAGAATAAGATTGTCGACATTGTTATAAGTTGCACCGCCGACGATGGCTGAATCGATCCGTCCGTTGCGAATCGCCGACACGGCGTGAGCCAATGCTAACAGTGACGATGCACAGGCGGCATCAATCACTTCGCGAATACCACCTAATGCAAGCAGGCTGCCAGTCAACGAAGCCGCGCTATAGGCATCGAAATGGATCGAATCGTCGCTGCGAATCGGTCGGCCATTGCGAAGGCGATCGGCGACGCGTTCGGACAAGTCTTCTCGGATCGAACTAGGCAGTTGCTCGAAACCTTCGGTTTTTTCAAGCGTATCGAGTGCCGCATCAGCCAGCGTTGCCATCGCCAGTGGCCCACCTTGATCGGTACCGCCAGAATGCCCGACAAAGATACCGCATCGTGCGGCGAATTGATTCGTATCAGGATGGTTTGCGACATTCATCGCCATTCCTGAATCGGCCCATGCTTTTACCGCGACCTGAGCAAATTGACGATGTGTTAGGTCGAAGGTGCCAAGCTTTTCGATACGTGATTCTAGGTCATGGTCGAGCGGTTCCGGGGACACGCAACCGCCGACCTGAGTGTATGATTTTCCGACTTGCCCACGACGGCTATCAAAATACAAATCTCGATCGAATCGTGACTCTGGCAAAGAAGACAGCGCTGAACGACCGTCAAATAAAAGCCGCTCAAATTGCTGGATATTGTCGACTCCACCAGGCAATCGCACCGCGCGTCCGACGATGACGACCGCGTCGTTGTCGGCGTGATCGCTGCTGTAATCTTTTTGGTGCTCGCCGGGGACAGGAATCGAATCAGCGACAGTTTCCGCTGACGTGGCAGTTTGTCGTTCGTTTTCGCGGCGGTGTTGAATCATTGCCGCGATTGTCTTCGCGGATATCGGTTTGTGATCGTGTATTGGTAAAGATGAAATCGCTTCATCGATATTGAGACGATCAAATTTCGGATCGTCGCGAAAGTAAGGTCGAAAGGTTTCGACAAATGGCGCCGCGATCGCGTCAAGCATCTCGGGTCGAGTGTGATTGGTGTCGATCGCCGCAGCAGAGATTTTAGAATGCCTTCTCACCGCTGCGGATCGGGTCACCTCCGAAGCGACCTTGTGGAAAGCTTTCTCAAGTTCGGAAATCGCGGTTCCCGTTCTGTCTGTTAAGTGATACGTTCGACCATGCAAAGTTTTGTTTAGAAAAATCTGGCAGATCGCTTCGGCTACCCAATCGGCTTCGACCAAGTTCTTGCGCTCGTTGCCGCTGAATCCTAAATTGCCAAACCACTGGCCGGGTTGAGGCAGACCGAACTTTGATGAAAGGGTTTCGAACAGGCTGTAGG
>DNWZ01000396.1:0-4458 GCA_003506095.1 Planctomycetaceae bacterium
TCACGGAACGGCCAGATTTGATGTGAACCGTATTGCCACGTCTTTTGGAGTCGCCCGTGCTCGCAACACACACTGCTACCGAACGCTTGATCGCAGATCCGACCGCCCAACTCGCTCAGTACCTTCTTGTCTGTCATGCCCGCAGCCTCAGTTTCACTCGTGGTCTTTGGTGCTTTAACCTCGAAACGCTTTCAGGAGAATCGTTGATTGAAGCTGAAGACGAAGACGAAGGCGACTTGAACCGATTGTCGTTGTTGGCAGCGGTTCGGGGACTAGAAGCGATCGATGGTGGGTCGTTGGTATCGTTGGTCAGCAACAACCGTTACCTGATTCGATCGCTGGACCAATCGTTGCCCCGATGGCGGGAAAACGATTTCATTTGGGAGCATTTTGGTCGCAAGATGCCGGTCCAGAACGCTGATCTGTGGCGTCGCATCGATCGGACACTGGCGATCCATCAAGTCACCGCATCGCTGATTCAAACGACTCGGGTTTCAGGTCATCCGCTGGAAATTTCGCCCGCCGCTGCCGCCAATCCCTCCCACGGCACGGCGGGCGATTTTGCCGGGACCGAAATCACCTCGGATTCGCCGCCACTGATTCGCGTCGACCAAGGACACACCGCGCCCACCAGCCCGCTGGCGGTTCGGCCCAACGACCGGCTGCGATCCTGGTTGGCGGGCCAAGAAGAAGCGTCACCGCGGCCACCTCGCCGAGGCCGCTACCGCCCCGAAGATCTCGCGTTGGACTGATCGGCTCGACGCGACCGCCGAACCTGCGAACCAACGTTCGCCTGTTTTGATTTCCGCATTTATTTCCGCTTCATTACTCCATCCATCCTTCAATTCAGCCATGCAAAGCCACCTGTCGCTCGCGAGCATCGGAAGTCTGATTAACGGCACCCATGCCAATCCGGCCGAACTGCTTGGGCCACATCCGGTCGATTATCGCGGGGAAACGGCCGTAGCCGTACGCAGTTTTCTTCCTAACGCCTCGGCCGCTTGGGTCGTTGACTCGCGCTTAGGAGTTCGCCGCCCGATGCGTAAGATTCATCCAGCGGGATTCTTCGAAGGCCTTTTACCGATGGGCGATCTACGATTCGACTCGGCCGGGCGGCTGACTTCCGTCGGACCGGCATCTGACCCCGCCAACGGTAGGGGCGACGCGACAAACGGCTCATCGGTCTACAATATCGAAATATCCGACTCCCTAGGCAAGACAACTGTGATGCAAGACCCTTACGCAGCCCCATCGATTTTGACCGATTTCGACCGTTATTTGATCGGCGAAGGTCGCCACTTGGACCTCTATGAACGCCTGGGTGCCCAACCGCGTGTGGTCGACGGCAATCCCGGAACCAACTTTGCCGTTTGGGCTCCTAATGCAAAAGCGGTCCAAGTGGTTGGCGATTTCAACGGTTGGGACGGTCGCCGCCATGCCGCTCGTATTCACGCCAGCTTGGGAATTTGGGAACTGTTCGTGACCGACGCCAAAGTCGGCGACAAGTACAAGTTCCGCGTTTTGACGCAGGATGGCGAATGGGTCGACAAGTGCGATCCGTTTGCGTTCGCCGCCGAATTGCCACCGCTGACCGCTTCGATCATTACCGACTTGTCGACTCATACATGGAGCGACAGCGATTGGATCGCTCGCCGCGGAGCGGTCAATCCGCAGAAATTGCCGATGAACGTTTTCGAAGTTCACCTAGGCAGTTGGCAGAAAGGTCCCGGCCGCGTTCACGGATGGTTGAGCTACCGCGACCTGGCGCATCGATTGGCCGATTATTGCCACCGCATGAACTTTACTCACATCGAATTGATGCCAATCAGCGAGCATCCGTTCTCGGGTTCGTGGGGTTATCAGACTGTCGGTTACTTTGCCCCGACCAGCCGCCACGGATCGCCAGCCGACTTCATGTACTTTGTCGATTACTTGCACCAGCAGGGCATCGGCGTGTTGGTCGACTGGGTGCCGGCTCACTTCCCCAAAGACAATCACGGGCTGCGACGATTCGACGGATCGGCGTTGTATGAGCACGACGACCCACGCAAAGGCGAGCATCCCGACTGGGGCACGTTGATCTTCAACTATGGCCGTAACGAAGTTCGTAACTTCCTGATCGCCAACGCCCTCTTCTGGATCGACAAGTATCATATCGACGGATTGCGCGTCGACGCGGTCGCTTCGATGCTGTACCTCGATTACAGCCGCGAACACGACCAGTGGATTCCTAACCAATATGGTGGACGCGAAAACCTCGAGGCGATGGATTTCTTGCGCGAGTTCAACACGGTTGTTCACGAAAAGTATCCTGGCGCAGTCACAATCGCCGAAGAGTCGACCGCTTGGCCGGGCGTTTCCAAACCGATTTATGATGGCGGCCTGGGGTTCACATTCAAGTGGAACATGGGATGGATGAACGACACGTTGCGTTATATGCGTCACGAGCCGATTCACCGTCAATTTCATCATAATGAATTGACGTTCAGCTTGATTTATGCGTTCACCGAAAACTTTGTCCTGCCGCTGTCGCATGACGAGGTGGTGCATGGGAAGGGCGCGCTATTGTCACAGATGCCGGGTGACATGTGGCAAAAGTTTGCCAACCTGCGTCTGCTGTATTCGTATATGTGGACACACCCGGGCAAGAAACTGTTGTTCATGGGTGGTGAACTGGGCATGTGGAACGAATGGAACCATGATGACGGTCCGTCGTGGGAACTGCTCGATTTCGACACCCACCGCGGCATTCAAAACTTGGTCTCGGACCTCAACAAGATCGTTATCGAAAACCCGGCTCTGCATGCCGAAGATTTTTCGGGCGAAGGGTTTGAGTGGGTCGATTGCATGAACTCCGGTGACAGCATTCTGGTTTATATGCGAAAAGCCCCCGGTGCTGCGCCGGTGCTGATCTGTTGCAACTTCACTCCCGTTGTGCGTCATGGATATCGCGTCGGCGTCCCATACGCGGGTTTCTGGAAAGAAATCTTTAACAGCGACAGCGCGACGTACGGCGGCACCAATGTTGGCAACTATCCAGGACGTCAAACGTCGGGTTACGGCCATCATGGTCGACCCGACAGCATCCAGATCGACATGCCACCGCTTGGCGTCAATATCTTCCGATTGGAAGGTTGATCGATCGCCAGATCATTTGCTGAATCACTCGCTAGCCATTTCTAGCAGGTTTTTCAGCAACACGTCGGACGTTTCAGGTTCGACACGATTTGTGCCAAGCCAGGTTTCGTAACCGCCCAGCGGATGTTGGGCGGCCGATGGCAAGTAGCCAAAATAGCCATGCGACAGCGACGCGAGAATCGCTGGCTTGCCGTTGAAATGTTTTTTGAACTCCAGTCCAATCTCACAAAAAACTTCGAACGGCATCGTACCAATAACGCCGTCACCGATGCGCAACAATTGCACCGGCACCGGGGCTTCTTTGGGATGGTCGACCAACGATAACGCTCGCTTGGCATAAATCCTTGGCAGGTCAGCGCGTCTTGAATCGGTTTCGGGTTCTTGCAATTTCGCTTCTGCCCAAGCGGTTGTCGCTGGCGATGGATGCCGCCAACGAATGTTCGCTTCGCGATACTTTGCCGACAATTTGATATCGGTCTTGTATTGCACATCTTTCATCGCCGCGAAAACCTTTGCAGCGACATCATCAGCGACATAACGCATTTGTTCATAAGCAGATTTGCTCGGGCGAGGTTTTACGAAGTTTACATTATTGATATCACCGCTGGTGCCATTGGCCATCATGGCGACGAAGGGTGGGTCAAGTGGATCAGGCGTAACCAAACGTGCTAATTGATCGCTGAACATTCCGAAATAGTCAGCCGAAACGTGGCCTGGCCCCACTCCACCGACATAATGCAAAGAATAGGAAGCGTATAACGAAATGGGCGTACCGTCGGTGGCGCGAACCGACAGAAAGGAAACGACCGGGTCGGTCGGGCCGGCCGGTTTGACCAGAGCATCACTGCCACCAGGCGGATTCATCTTCACCGTATCGATATCGCCGTAGGGACTGGTCGCGACATACTTTTCGCTCATGTACCAACGACGGTTGAAGACGTGCTCGGGCGCGTCGGCAGAGCCGAACCCTAGCTCCGCTGGCTGCATCGATCGCACGGCACGCTGGACACCGTCAACGATTCTCGAGACGACAAACTTTTGGTAGTCATCGAGTTCTTGTTCCAGTTGGTAACGACTGGATCCGAGCACACTGACGGCCGAATGCGTATGCGTTGCGGAAATCAGGACATTCGCTTTTGGAATTGACAGTCGTCGTTCGATTTCGTCGCGTGCGGCGTCGCTGACGCTGCGATGAATCCCCAATAGATCCAGCACGACGATTGCAAGTTTTGTGTTTCCATCGTCCAGCACTAAACACCGTGCGTGCAGTTCGTCGTGAATCTGTTCAGCGGGAATTGGCAGGAAGCCGCCGACGATGTC
>DNWZ01000396.1:4529-5026 GCA_003506095.1 Planctomycetaceae bacterium
CCGCGGGGGACGACGGCAGGAATGCTGTCGCGTGACGGTTGATGTTCTACCACACACGGTGCAGCATTTACAAATTTTGGCTGGTTGTGTCGCGGTTTGCCCCGCAAACGCTGCGGTAATCGCCACTTCGTTCGCCGAGGGGCTGTGAAGTGATGCATCGATTTTTGTTCCTGCGATTTCGAGCCAGCGGATGCCATTGGGCTCGATTCTTGTTAACCTGTGTACTTCGTGGCCAAATCAGATCGAACGCTGTTTGCGTTTCCCNNCCCTGCCGAATCCTGCCGCTTTTTTCGGAAGTTGAACATGATTCCTTCACCCATGTCCAAAGTTTCAACTATGTCCAAAGCCATCGTTACAACGTTGCCCTCCCTATTGGCAATCCTCGCAATCCTCGCACCGTCATCATCCGATTTGCGGGCTGAAGATTGGCCCGGTTTTCACGGTCCTGGCGGATTGGGGAAAGCGCAAGGCGCGATGCCCGACAGTTGGACGAAAGA
>DNWZ01000534.1 GCA_003506095.1 Planctomycetaceae bacterium
AGCAGTGAAGGAGCTTCGGTCAAATAATCCGGTCGCCCACGCGTCGCCTGCACCCTTGTTGTCGCCGATACCCGAATTGTCGCCTAAACCCGAATTGTCGCCAGTGTTAGTTTCGCCGTAAGCCTAACGGGATGCGTTCACACGCGGCATTAAACAGCGATACTGCTGGCAACGTTGCGGAAAAACTCGCGGCCGCTGAGGTTTACAGCAACGACCGTTTTGTCGACGGTCGCTTTCTTGCATCAGCAAGCATGGAAATGGCTCGCCGGTTTATGGTATTAGGATTTCGTTTGAGGGCAGTTGTTACTGACCGACGGAGCGGTCAGCGACAATAGGTACACTTTGATGAGAACCGATGTTTCTTGGGTGACAACCGAGCAACTGCTAGCGATGCCGGACGACGGCGTCGATCGCGAGTTGATTCATGGCGAATTGCGAGAAAACGCCACGACCAAACGCAATCGTTTTCATACACGCACGGTGTCCCGGTTGACCTATATTTTGGAGCGTTGGCTCGACACCAAACTCGCTTTCTGAGGTGAAGTGCACGCAGGAGAAGTAGGGACGATACTCAGATGCGACCCTGACTCGACCGTTGGGATCGATATGGCCTATTTCTCGGCGGAGACGATCGCCCGTCAAACCGACCAAACCACGCTAATCGAAGGTGCTCCGNNAAACCATTCAAGTCCATCGTCGCGCCGCGGCTCCGGTCACTTACAATCGGGAACATCGGGTCAATGGCGGCGACGTGTTGCCGGGCCTTGATTTTGCCGTGGCGGATGTTTTCCATCGCCCGGCGAATGTCTCCCGTCAATGATCGCCCAGGCACGGATAATGACGAAGATCGAATGTCCGATCAATAAAACGCTCTTGATCCTCGCGGCTTTTGCCGCATTCCTAACTGCAGGATTGCACGCGGCGATTGGTCGTGCGGACGAGCCGACGGGGGCAAAGTGGCAGCTAACGCAATCTTGGCCGGCCGAAGAAGCGGTTCAGGCTGCGGCGGCCAATGAGACACATCTGTTCGCAATCGCCAACTCGCGAATCGGCAAGTACGACCGCGTGACAGGCCAGCGAATCGCGATCAGCAGCGGTCCGGCCAGTCACCTCAACAGCGGATTTTTCTGGCAAGGCCGACTGCTGGCGGCGCATTCCAATTATCCGGCTGTTCCGGAAAAAAGTCAGATCATGCAATTGGATGTGGAAACAATGCAATTGACCGTCTTCCACGACTTTAAAGACTATGGCGGCAGCCTCACTTGGGTTGTTTATAAGGATAATCACTGGTGGTGTCACTTTGCCAAGTATGGAGCCGAAAACGCGGGTTCGTTTCTGGTGCAATTGACACCACAGTGGCAAGAGGTGCGACGCTGGAGATTGCCACCGGAGCTGATCAAAGAGCTTGGGCGATACAGCCTATCGGGCGGATTGTGGTCCGGCGATCTTTTGCATGTTACTGGCCACGATGCCAAGATGGTCTATCGACTTCGCGTCCCCAGCGATGCACCCGTTCTGCAGTGGATCGACAGTGAACCGGCCCCTTTTTCTGGTCAAGGCATCGCGATTGACCCGACGTCTTCAAACACGATTATCGGCATCGATCGAGCCGCTCGCCTATTGGTGATTGCAACCCGGTAAGAGTCGAAGGTTTTTGGAATGTCAATTGCCAATCCACAAATCCCTTCCGCTGGCGGTAAACCGATACATTTTTGCCACATTGTTGTGATGCCATGAGTCTCCCGCTACGATATTGACTGGCTACCGCTGGGCGTTTCTCGTTAGATGCTTCCCGTCCGGTGCTTCCCGCCCAGCTTTGGTTCGGTCATGAATCGTTACCCCCGCCTTCCATTTCTACGGATCTTCTCGCTTCTTACCTTCTTGGTCTGCAGTAGTTTTGTTTCATCGGCCGCTGACTTGCAGACCAGTCCGGCGGAAGTGATTTTGGATGCCCCCGAAGCGTCTCAACAATTGCTGGTCTGGCATTCAAACGACGAACATCGCCGTATCGATCTCACTCGCAGAGCAACCATACGGGTCGAACCGCCGAAGGTTGCCCGCGTGGACGATCGTGGGTTGGTGCGTCCCCTAGCCAATGGTTCCGCAAGCCTGGTGATTACCGTCGGCGACCAGCAAACGGTGGTTCCGTTGACAGTGATACGAATGGATGAGCCGAAGAAGATTTCGTTTCAACGCGAGGTCATTCCGATTCTAACCAAAGCACGTTGCAATTCTGGCGGATGTCACGGCAAGGCCGAAGGGCAAAACGGTTTCAAACTGACCATCTTCGGATTTGATACCCAAGCGGATTACGACGCGATCGTGCGAGAAACGCGCGGCCGGCGTGTCGCACTCGCCAATCCACCGGGCAGCTTGTTGATTCAAAAGGGAGCGGCCCGAGTGCCCCATGGTGGCGCCCAAGCGATGGAACCCGATAGCGATCGTGAGCGAAAACTGATCCGCTGGATCGCTGAAGGGGCACAGTATCAAACCGTTGACGAGCCGGAAGCGGACATTGTCGGTATCGAAGTCGAACCGAAACAGCAGGTATTGTTGGCCGGTGAAACCACGCAACTTCGTGTCAGCACCATCGACTCTTCAGGGCGACGACGATGCGTCACGGTCGACAGCGAGTTTCAGTCGAATGCCGCAGCGATCGCTGACGTGAATGCTCACGGATTGATCCAGGCAAGTACGATCGCTGGCGAAGCGGCGATTTTCGCTCACCATCTCGGTCACGTCGCGACCTGTCGCGTGACGTTGCCGCGTCGCGGCGAGAACTTTCAGCGACCGGCGGAATACAACTTTATCGACACCCTGACTTGGGACAAATTGCAGAGCCTAGGCATTCCGCCGAGCGACCTTTGCGACGATGCCACCTTTCTGCGCCGAGCGTCGTTGGATGTGATCGGCACATTGCCAACTCCGCAGCAAGTACGTGCGTTTTTGAATGACACGGAGCCAAACAAACGCCAAAAGTTGGTCGATGCGTTGCTTGAGCGAGATGAGTATGCCGATTATTGGACGATGAAGTGGCTTGATATTTTGCGAGCTGATCAGTTGACGATATCGCCGCAAGGTGCTGTTGCGATGCAGCGTTGGCTGCGCCGTTGTTTTTCCGAAAACCGGCCTTACGATCATTGGGCTGTGCAATTGGTGACGGTTCAAGGCAACACGTCCGCCGAAGGGCCTGGGGCATTCTATAAGATTTTGAACAAGCCAGACGAAGCGGCACGGTCGCTCAGCCAATTGTTGCTCGGCGTACGTATCGAATGTGCGCAGTGTCACCATCATCCTTCGGAACGTTGGACACAGTCGGACTATGTTGGGCTGGCAGGATTCTTCACAGGCTTGTCGCTGAAAAAACTTCCCAACGGCGAACAGTCTCTGGTTTCAATCGGTGGTAAAGACTTGCCGCATCCACGCACCGGAGAACCGGTTCCGGCCCGTGTATTGGGAGGTAACCAAGCCGACTTTGCTGGCGTTACCGATCGCCGACGCGTTCTGGCCGATTGGTTAACCGATCCCGAAAATCCGTTCTTCGCACAAGCGATCGCTAATCGCATGTGGGCTCATTACTTCGGCCGTGGTCTGATCGAACCGATTGACGATATCCGTCAAACCAATCCGGCAACCAACCCGATGCTGATGGATGCGTTGGCCGATCACATGCGGGAGCTCAATTACGATCTTAAAGCGTTCACCCGAACGTTATTGAATTCGCGGTTGTACCAAACCAGTTCGTTAGCGTCGCCATCCAACGCTGACGACCACCAAAACTTCTCGCACTATTTGCAACGACCACTTCCAGCGGAAGTTTTATTGGATGCGATCAGTGAATCGACGGGTGTGCCAGAGGAGTTCAATGGGTGGCCGGTCGGGTATCGGGCTATTCAAATTTGGGACAACCACATGCCGTCCTACTTTTTTCGCATTTTCGGCCGCCCTGTTCGAGCGACCGTGTGTGAGTGCGAACGAAGCGATGAACCGAGCATCTCCCAAGCACTGCATCTGCTGAACGCGCCGGAATTATTTGAGAAAATATCGCACCGCAGTGGGCGTGCACGTCGGTTGTCGGGATCCAGTTTGTCGCCAAGTGAAATGATCGATGAATTGTATTTATGCACATTGTCTCGTTTGCCAAGTATTGCCGAACGCGAATTGATGCTGTCGGCATTTATGGATCTCGATCACCGCGCGGCGGCGGAAGACATACTGTGGACACTGATGAATTCCAAAGAGTTTTTGTTTAATCATTAGGATTGGAGAGCCCGATATGTTGAAGTTTTCGTTGGGCGGGCCGTCCCGAAATTGTCGTGGCGTATCACGACGACACGCGTTGCGACTGGGTACCTGTGGTCTGATCGGCGGCCTGACGCTTCCGAGAATATTAGAATTGCAGGCCAAAGCTGCGGGCACACGTGCACCCAAAGCAAAGTCGTGCATTTTTCTGTTTCTCGAAGGCGGGCCTCCGCACCAAGACATGTGGGACCCAAAACCCGATGCGCCGGCGGAAATTCGCGGCCCGTTTCAAGCGATCAGCACCAATGTGCCGGGCACGTTCATTACGGATCAACTGCCACGTTGCGCTAAGATCGCTGACAAATACACCATATTGCGAAATCATGGACACAACGACAACGGCCACTCGACCGGCTATCACTACCTAATGACGGGACGACGTGCTAATTTCGCCGACGGTGATAATCCGATTCCTAATAACGAGCATTTTCCGTCGTTTGGCTCAGCCGTTTCGCGGACGCTCGGACCGCAAGGCTCTCTGCCGCCCTATATCAATCTCCCACACCCCATGCAAAGCGGCGGCCCCGGGTTTTACGGTGCGGAGCATGCGCCGTTCGTGATCGAAGCCGATCCTTCGCAGCCCGACTTTGATGTGAAAGATTTACAGCCGCCATCCGATCTGCCTGCGGCCCGGTTAGGTGTTCGCAAGAGATTGTTAGCCGGTCTGGACCAATTAGAACGCAAGGCTCAACAGCCGACCGGTCAAGCGATGACAACATATTATGAGAAAGCTTATAACTTGATCGCTTCGGAGGACGCACGCCGAGCGTTCAATATTCACGCCGAACCCGACTCGGTGCGCGACGCTTATGGGCGCACGCAACTCGGGCAATGCGCACTGCTCGCTCGCCGGTTGGTCGAAGCAGGTTGTCGGTTTGTGGGTGTCGACGCACCGGGGTGGGATGTCCACTTCAATTGTTTTCCGAGCTTGAAAACCGATTTAATTCCTTATGCCGATCAAGCCTTCAGCGCGTTGGTTACCGACTTGGAACAGCGTGGTCTGTTGGACGACACGTTAGTCGTAATGATGGGTGAAATGGGACGCACACCACGAATCAATGCTCAAGCCGGGCGCGATCACTGGTCGATGGCACAAACGATTATCTTTGCTGGTGGTGGCACGATTCCGGGTCAGGTGATCGGGGCGACCGACAAACACGCCTCCGCAGTCGTTGGTACACCAGTGGGCGTCAACGACTTGCTCCGCACGATTTCTGTCTTGATGGGGATCGATCCGGATCGCACCTATCTCGATTCGCTCGGCCGGCCGGTACCCATTGTCGACGGTGGTCGCGTGATCGAAGGATTGATTTAGCCGATGCATAACCATTCACATAGACGAAGGTTTCCAGTGCGGGAGAGCATTCAAAAAATCGCGTCACCTGCCGTGATTGGCATCATCCTTGGGTGCATTCTATGGCCACTGGCTGCGGTCGCTCAGCATCCACCGTCGATCGGTTATCTGTTTCCGCCGGCGGGCCAGGCTGGTCAGACTGTCGAAGTGGTGCTCGGCGGTTATGACTGGACGCCCGACATGCAATTGTTTGTGCGAGATGAGCGATTGAAACTTGAAAAGATCGGTACGCCGGGTCCGATCATTGTTCCTGAGCCGCCGTATTGGTTCGGGAAGAAGGCGCGTCGAGCGCCGTTCGGGCTGCCGCGAGAAACGATAGCAAGATTAACGATTCCTGCGGATGTTAGCGCCGGAGTATTCAAGTGGCAGGCGGCAAACGCCAATGGGGCAACAGCCTCGGGCCGATTTGCAGTGACTGATCTTCCCATTGCACTAGATTCCAATTTACCAGGAAAGGCTCATCTGGAATTGCCCATCTGTGTTTGTGGTCAGATCAAACTGATTAGCGAGGTCGATCGCATTGACTTTGTTGCACCAGAAAATGGTGCCATCAAGTGTACACTGGCGGCCGCATCGATCGGTTCTCCGCTGCGAGCGATTCTGGAGATCCGTGATGCGACAGGCAAGCTTGTTGCTGAAGTGGCTGATACCGCAGGGGCTGATACGCAGCTTGCTTTCGAGGCCCGTGCTGGGCAAGTTTATACGGCAGTGGTTTATGACCTCGATTTTCGCGGCGACCGTTCGTTTGTTTACATGCTGACCCTTGCACCAGAAAAACAGGCTGTTACCGCTGGCGATTCAATCCAACAGGATGCTGCAACATCATTGGTAGTTCCAACAGAGATTACACGAAGTCTCTTAAGAGAATCCGGAGAAGATCGTTTTCGTGTTCACGGCCAAGTAGGGGAAGTATGGAGGATTTCAGCTTCGGGCGAGAAAGTGGGTTCGCAGGTCGATCCGATCGTGACAGTATTTGGCAGTGACGGTAAAGAGCTTGCTCGGGTTGACGACATTGCCGGCTCGACCGATGCGGAGCTGGAGTTTCGTTTACCGGCGGCTGGCGAATACGAAATTGTGGTATCGGATTTGTCAGGGAGCGGCGGTTCATCACTGGCAAACTATGCGTTTTCGATTCGGCATGCAGTACCTGATTTCGAAATGTCAGCAGTTGAAAGGTTGTCAGTGCCGATCGGCGGCAAAGCAACACTTCAGTTAAATGTTGTTCGGCATGGAGGTTTTATCGATCCGATCGATGTGAAATTGGTCGGATTGCCAAATGGAATGACGGTACCAGAAAATCTGCAAGTGCCAGCTAAGCAGAATATTCTCAAGGTTGAGTTGGAAGCAAATGGGCAAGCGGCTGCGATTGCCGATATGGTTTCGATTTTGGGCCAGGCGGTTATCGATGAGGAGGTGATCCATCGCGCGACCGATCCGGTGCTGGTCTGCACCACCATCAAGCCGCCCTTTATGATTGATGCCGAGGGCCAAGACGATGTTACCAAATGGCCCCGGGGATCAACCTTTCCCGCGCCCGTGTTGATCACGCGAGACGCCGGATTTACCGGTGAGATTCTTTTGGAAATGACATCGATGCAAGGTAGGCATCGGCAAGGGATAGCGGGGCCCGACATGCGAATCCGGGCGGACGTTAGTCGCGTTTTGTATCCCGTTTTTTTGCCGGAGTGGTTGGAAACGACACGGACTTCGCGAATGGTCGTCAATGGTGTTGCTCAAGTGGCAGATCCACAAGGCAATTTACGATACAGTGTTTCGCGTCAAAAAACACGAATGGGTTTTCTACCGACCGGAGCGATGTTGAAGATTTCATCGGATCAGGCGGAGTTGGCGTTTGATCCTAAAAGGCCCTTGTTGATTCCGTTGAAGGTCTCTCGGGATGAATCACTCGGCCAACCGGTGACGTTGACGCTGGTATCGGACCAATCTGAATCATCACCGTTTTCTGCAGTGTCGCAAGTTTTTCCGGACGATGCAGATCGTTATGATTTTGCAATCGCCGTCAATTTGGCGTTGGTGACAAAAACTGAATATCCATTGAAGATCCGCGCAGCCGTGATCAAAGATGGCCAGTATCCCGTTATATCGGAAACCAGCGTTATCGTTGTTTCGGCTAATCGAGGTCCGTGATGTTGGCTCAATCCGCTTTGGCAGTGTTTTTCAATTCGATGTTATCGAGATAGAAAGCAGTTTTGGTTTTTGCTTGGCTAATGAAGCCCAGCCAATCGAGGTGCTGCCATTGGGGGTTGACGAACTTCAAATCGCGAAGAACTTGGGGCGGCTTTTCTGGCAGGGCCACAGCAAGATTCCAAGTCCCACCCGATGAGTTGGTCAGACCAGCCTGGACATGAATTCGAACCCATTGATTTTCGGGAATGGGAACTTCTTTGCCGGCGGCCCGCAATCGTCCACCTTGGATCGTCAAACTTGGGCCAGCTTGATATGGCGACGCCTTGTCACGCCATTCGTGTTGGAAGATTGCCCCCGGTTCGAGATAGATATCAAACGAGCAGGTCGTTGTACCGCTTTGATGCAAGGGCGAATAGGTGAACAGCGGCTTGTAAGATGCCGTCAAATCAGGTGCATCGGTCACCTTCAAGCTCTGCTTTCCCATTGCGGCGCGTTCGTCCGACACTTCGATGCTATCCCCTTTGTTCTCAAGGCTGAGCGCTGCGCGTCGCGGCGCACCTCCCACAACCGCATCTTCAAAACCATCACGAAAGGCGAGTGGCGGAACGGGCGGGGCGGATTCAAACGGTGGATAGACAACCGATTTTGCCAATTCAATCCAATTCGAATCGCCATAGACGCCAGCTTTGGATGAATCGAACGCTTTGAAGCCCAACGAAAAAGCTGGGGAATCGCTTTGCAGTACAAAGTTATCGGCGTCTGCGGCAACGAAGCGCGGATCGGCAATCTTCGAATTCGTGTCTTTGCCAAGTTTCTGCCATTGGTCGAACGAGAGTCCGGCAAAGGTGATCGGTTTGCCCGCGGCGTTCCAATAAAGATTCTTGTCCAGTTTCACTCCGTCGTCTTTCCACTGGCTAGCTAGCAGAGGACCGGTGCGCCAATAAACGATGTTGTTGGTGAAGTGGAATGAGATATGGGGTTCGACGCGAGTCCTCTGCAGTTGATGTTCGACAGCGTTGGCAAATACGTTGTTTCGCACGATGTTTTCGCGTCCATAATGCTGGTGATAACCACCGCTTTTGGTGCGATAAACAAGATTATTCTCCATCACAATGCCCGTGCTGCCTTCGTCGTTGTACAGTCCCCAACCGCCATAGCTGAATGCATGGATATCGTGGATATGATTGTTGCTGAGCGTTGTCCCTTCGGATGGGCCAAGCGTATAGATCGCACCCATGTCGCTCAGCAGACCCCAGCCGAGGTGATGAATGTGGTTGAAGTCGATCGTATTTCTTTTGGCCAGACTTTCACCATAACCCCATCGCCAACCGACCGAAACGCCGCTGTAGTAAAGGCCCGCAATTTCATTATGCGTTACACGATTGTCGCTTGCATGGCCGATCCAAACGCCAACGGCGCACGGAAAGATGTGGCCGCCGTCACGAATGATATTGTTGTCAATCGTGATTCGCCCTGTCCGGTCTTGTTCGCGTGCGGCAATGCCGGTTTCACCAACTCGCACACCACCGGCACCCATATCGTGAATATAACAACGACTGATCAAGCAATTTTCACACGCTTTACGGAACCAAATCACATACGTACCGACATGTGCAAAGTTGCAATCTTGCAAGACGATTCCAGTCGCCCCATCGGCTTGAAAGACGGCTTCGATCGGAGCCGCAGCTTGCGCCGGTTCGAACCCTCCCTCAGGCGTTAACCATTGTGCATGCTGGAACGAAAGACCTCTGAACTGGATATGTTGGACACGCGTGTCGGTTTCGCCTTTACCGGCCAACTGTACGAATCGCTCGCAAACCGGGGCAACAACCTCTGTCGATTCAATCGTTTCCCCGGGTCGAGGATAATAATATAAGATCCCGCTTCGATCCAAAAACCATTCACCCGCGGAATCGACGGCCGCACGATAATTTTCCAAGTGGTAGCCAGTTTTATTATCCCATACATTCCAAGGCTTCATCCCTTCGCCCGAAGTTGAAAACGAACCTGCCGCAAGATCCACTTGTTTGATGAACCGACGCGTATTGTCCCACTTGTGATAGGCGACCATTTGGACATCCTTTAACTCCTGGGCCGTTGCGGCGCGAAGAGACTCGAGGTCGCCAGGATTGGCAAAGACGGTTTGAGTCGCGGATTTAGGGCGTCCGTTGCCGGGTTGGTCGGCGACCTCTTGGACATCCTGCATGTAGAAAAAGAACCGATTGGGTGTTCGTGCCCGCGTCGCGCGATTGCCGTTGACCCAAAGCTGCTCAAAGTACCATTTGCCCTGTTCGACCTCTGGAATTTTCATGGCCCAGAGCCCGTTTTGCAAAGGCTTGAATCCCTGCAACCGCTTGCCGCCACTGAGCACCGGTTTTGCCCCCGTCGCCGCGACGTATTGTATCGGTGCAGATGCTGTGCCCGAATCCTGGCTATCGAACACCACCGTGTTGTGAAGATCGTAAACGCCATCGGAAAACTCGACGCGGATCGCTTGTCCGGGATTGGCCAGCTTTTGGCGTCTGGCAGCCAAACGAGCACCATCGAGCGAGGCGACTGGCCCATCGTTTTTCTGTGCATTGGGTTGCGGCAGTCGGCCTGTCCACGCGTCGTTACCGTCGGGTGCCGCATAGAGGACCATTTCAGCCGCATGCGAACGTCCGCCGGTCACCGCCGACTCCAGCAACGCAGGTCCAGCGAACGGCAAACAGATCAACAAAAGCCGTACTTGCAACAAAGGACAGATCAATCCACGCATCGCTCGGGGTCCATGGTTGGCAAAAGAAAAAGTTAAAAGGTTTAAGCATCCGCAAAGGGGCTGGCCCGGTTCCGGATCGCATACGCATTTGATGATGAAGCCTAATTGGCGATCAAGGCAAACGCCACTCGGCAGGCATCAGCCGAGTGTGACGGCTGGAATCCTATGCCACATTTGTAATGCGTCAGTGAATGTTCCCGCGATGCTAACGCTCGTTTCGGAAGGGGAACTTAGGGGCAAAGAACTTTGCTGGGGCATGTTCAGACAAAGATTTAATCTCTCGAACGTGCTAGGCTTTGTCGCGATAATGAATGAGTCGGGATGCTGTGATAATGCGTTACTGGCGATTGGCTGAAACATACCGATGTGAACAACTCTCGCACGCAGTGGCGACAATGAGAACGCCGATGCGACCGATGGCTGTGCGGTGGATCTACTTGCTCCGCCCGCCTCCGGCGGGCGGGCCATGAAAAGGCGCGCGACATTTCGGTTCTGGTGATGACCATTGCCCGACCGAGACAAGCTCGGGTCGNNCGCGTTCGGACAAGATCTTTTATGGGGCCTGCCACCCCAGCTTTCGAAATACAGGTTGCTTTCCTTGCCAGTTTTTGGTTCCCAGCAAGGTACCATCTTTTTCATAGTAGGCCCGCAAGCTCAGCAGATCGACATTCGTCCATGAGGTCAAAAGCTCACCGTGAATGTCTTTAAAATCCTGCGGCAACAAACGGAGGTTTTGTGGATCTTTACCGCCGTTGAGACTTACGGCCGCAACGAACTCCGCGGACTTTCCGCGATAGGACCTGAAGAAGTTTTCAGTCAACACAACCAGCAATTTGTTAGGGCTGTCGACCTGCACTTCGAGTGCCAGTCGCTGGCCGGTTTGGCCGCGCCATTTCGGATCGTTGAGCTTGCGAGTCGAAAATTCCCAGTGATGTGGGTTGTCTTGAGAAAGCGTATACCAGTCCTGCCAATGGTTCGCAAAGTCGTCGATCAAAGGGTCCGCGACGTCAGTCGCTCTCGTGCCCGCAAGACGTAGGTCTTCGGGTGTCGCAGTGTGCATCAGCGAACTGATCGCGAACTGGTTGGTTGGCGGCGCAAACGGAACGGTTTCTGGTTTTTGCAATTGGTAGTGAACGTTAGCAAACGCGAATAGCGGTTGATCGACGCTCAGGATGGGAAGCCGTGCGGACCAAACCTGATCTGTTTTTGTTGCCGTCGCTGATCGCCAGAAGCGAGCTTGAGGGTCGGGGTCGATTGAATAATAGATCTGAACCTTTTCAATCGGATGTGACAAATCTGGCGACAGATTCAAAACTGGTACGGCATCGTTTGTGGAGAGTAAAAGTTGCGACGCCGGGGTGTTTGGAAAGGTGAAGGCGCCTTTAAGAAACTGGTCGATCCAGAGCGAACGCGTGACAGCAAACTCCGGGGTGAACCGATGATTCATGTGTGAAGTGAAGGCGTATCGAACATCGTTGTGAGGGATCAATTCGCCAGTGCGGTACGTGTCATCCATGATCCCGTGAAAGTCATTGGTTGATCCCAGCCACAACAGCGGAGATTTGATCCGTGGGGCGTACGACTCGAATCCGAGAGTGGCATTGAACAAATTGATATCGCCATTGGGCGTTTGTTTCTGTTGCTGTGGCAAAAGAGGCCAAGGCTGGGTGCGAAAACCAGAACCGCCAACAGATGGTGCTGCAACCTTGACTCGGTCGTCAGTTCCGGCGACATAGACGGTAAGATTGCCACCCATCGAGTGGCCATAAACTCCCATTTTCTCAGGATTAACCTCGGGCTGTTGCTCCAAGAACGTAAGTCCTCGTCGCGAACCGAGTGTTAGCAGATACCAGTTGTTGTTACGCGCGGACTCGATCGGATCGAGATACTTCTCGCCAGGCTGCAGGTTAAAATATCCAGATACGTTTTGCTGGGTCGGATCGACGGTTCCCCAGTCCGTGTTGGGGTCTCCCGCTTGGGCATTTTCCATTTCTCGGCCCCCCCAATTGATCGACAGGCAAGCGTATCCTCTTTTGGCATAGAACTCGACTTCGTTGAGGAACGCTCGCTGGCCGCCTCCGTGAATATGCAGCAAACCAGCCGTACCCTTTGCGCCTTTAGGAAATCCGTAAAACGCGGCCATTCGAGCCGCTTGGCCCTTGAAGGTACCGATATGGAATGTGACGTAACGGTAAACGATGTTGTCCTCTTCCCACTCTTTCACAACTTCCGTATCCAGCAAGTCCTTTCTCGGATCAAAGTTTGCATAAAGTTCTTTGACGGTGCCTGGGGCAGGCAGCTTATCGTCAGCGAACATGCGGTTGGTCAGCAAGAAGGCGAAGAGGATGGCGATGCACACACGGCCCATAAGATTCTCTTAGGATGCGAAGTTTCAGCTAGAATCATTTAAAAGCGACGAAAAAAGATAGCAGCGTAGGGGAAAATTGAACCGCTGAAATCTCAATGCTTTTCTAGTAAGCAAACATATGAAAAGCGTAAGAACGAAAGATGCCGCAGCGATGTGGTTTTCCAACAGGCTATTAGGTCAAGATGTCCGTGATGACTTTTGCCCCTTCAACACCCGTCAATTTTGCATCGAGGCCTTGGAACTTGACACTGAATGCGTCGTGACGAATCCCTAATTGGTTAAGCATCGTCGCATGCAAGTCGTGAACGGTGCAGACGTTTTCGGTCGCCGCATATCCCAGTTCGTCAGTCGCACCATGAACCATGCCGCCGCGGATCCCGGCACCGGCCAGCCAAACGGTCATCGCTTTGTTGTGATGGTCGCGCCCGCTGCCGCCTTGCGACATCGGAGTGCGGCCGAACTCGCCGGCCCACACGATTAACGTTTCTTCGAACATGCCCCGTTGTTTGAGGTCGGTGATCAATGCCATGCAAGCACGATCAATCTCTTCGGCCTTCAACGCCACGCCATCTTTCACTCCGCCATGATGGTCCCAATCTTTATGATAAAGCTGGATGAACCGCACGCCACGCTCAGCCAGTCGACGAGCCAGTAGGCAGTTTGCGGCAAACGATCCGTCGCCCGGTTTGCATCCATACAAATCCAGGGTTTCATTGGTTTCGTTTTTTACGTCCATCAGATCGGGAACGCTCGCTTGCATTTGGAAGGCCATTTCATATTGAGCGATTCGCGTCGCAATTTCCGGATCGTCAACCAATTCGGCATGATGACCGTTCAACTGGTTGATGGCTGCGATGTCGGCATTTTGCTGGTCTTTTGAAATACCACCGGGGCTTGTCAGATACAGCACCGGGTCGCCTTTGGACCGCAATTGTACGCCTTGATAACGACTGGGCAGAAACCCGCTGCTCCACTGTCGTCCGGCGATCGGTTGGTTTTGGCCGCCCCGGCCCAGCGATGTCAACACGACAAAACCTGGCAAGTCGCTCGACTGGGCACCCAAGCCATACGTGACCCAAGACCCCATGCTCGGTCGACCCGCGATCTGCGAACCGGTATTCATAAACATATGCGCCGGGTCGTGATTGATCGCATCGGTCGTCATCGATCGGATGAAACAAATGTCGTCGATCACCGACCCGATTTGAGGAAACAACGAACAGATTTCGATGTTGTTCTTTCCGAATGCAGTAAACGGATGTTGCGGTGCAAAGCAAGTCAGTTTTTGACCCTGCAATTGCGCTAATTGTTGTCCCTTGGTTAAACTTTCCGGCATCGGTTGACCGTGCAATTCACCGAGTTTCGGCTTAGGATCGAAAGTTTCCAATTGTGACGGTCCGCCAGCCATCGTTAACCAAATCACTCGCTTTGCTTTTTGCGGCAGTGGGGTACCAGCGGCAAAGATCCCAAGTGATGGTGCGGCGGTCGCGACGTTAGGAGCGAGCAGTGACGACAAAGCGACGGCGCTCAAGCCTTGGGACGCGCGGCCAAGAAAGCTGCGCCGGGTTTGGGCGTTGTATCCAATCGGTTTCATATTCATCATCGTCGGCCTTTAAAAGAAAATCAGCAATGAATGTATTGGGGGCTTATATCAAGATTTCGTCGATGACTCGGGCCTTTTCGACCCCAGTCAACTTGGCGTCCAATCCTTGGAACTTGACGCTGAACGCATCGTGTCGGATGCCTAATTGGTTCAGCATCGTGGCGTGCAGGTCGTGGACCGTGCAGCGGTTTTCGACTGCGGCATATCCGAGTTCATCGGTCGCCCCGAAAGTGATTCCCGGCTTGATTCCCGCGCCCGCCAACCACATCGACATCGATTGGTTATGATGGTCGCGTCCGACCGCGCCTTTGTTGGATTGCGACATCGGTGTACGACCAAACTCTCCGGTCCAAACGATCAAGGTGTCCTCAAACATCCCGCGTTGTTTCAGATCATTGATCAAAGCGGCACAGGCTTGATCGACTTCACCGGCACGCAGCGGCAATTCTTCGCGCAGCAAACTGTGATGGTCCCAATCGCGATGATAAAGCTGGATGAATCGCACACCACGCTCGGCCAATCGTCTGGCCGCCAGGCAGTTACTGGCAAAGGACCCGTCGCCCGGTTGGCAACCGTACATCTGGATGGTTGCAGCGTCTTCGTGGCTGAGGTCCATCAGATCGGGAACGCTCATCTGCATTTGAAACGCCATCTCGTATTGTGAGATTCGCGTCGCGATTTCAGGATCATTTACTAATTCGTTGTGATTGCGATTCAAAGTCTCGATCGCTGTGATATCGGCACGTTGTTGATCGCGCCGCACCCCGGGCGGATTGCTCAGGTACAAGACCGGATCGCCTTTGGAACGCAGTTGTACGCCTTGATGACGGCTTGGCAAAAAACCGCTGCTCCACTGCCTTGCCGCAATCGGTTGTGGCGATCGACCTGGGCCGGTGGAAACGAGCACGACGAAACCGGGCAGGTCTGCCGATTCGCTTCCTAGGCCATAAGTAACCCACGAACCCATGCTCGGTCGGCCTGCGATCTGTGAGCCGGTGTTCATAAACATATGAGCCGGATCGTGATTGATCGCATCGGTGGTCATCGACCGGACGACGCAAATGTTGTCGGCGACCGAACCGATATGGGGAAACAGCGAACTGATTTCGGTCTGGCATTGGCCAAAATTTTTGAAAGGAAACATCGGCCCGAGGCAAAACAATTTTTGGCCCTGCAATTGGGCAAGCTGTTGTCCCTTGGTCATGCTTTCGGGCATCGGCTTGCCGTTCAACTCAGCAAGTTTTGGCTTGTAGTCGAACGTTTCAAATTGGGATGGTCCGCCAGCCATCGTCAGCCAAATGATGCGTTTGGCTTTTTGAGCGACCGTCGATCCGGTTAAGACGCCCGATGTCGGAGCGGCATTGAGCAGCGATGGCGACGCCAACGATGCTAATGCGATCGTCCCCAAGCCTTGCGCGCCGCGCCCGAGCAGGGCGCGACGGGTCAGTTGTTGTTTATCGAACGAACTCATGCGGGAACCTCCTAAGGACGCGTGATCGATTCGTGCAGGTTCAGTAGAACACGAGCGATATGAGTCCACGTCGCGGTTTGCACCTTGTCGATCCCATCGGGCAGTTTCGTTTGTCCAACGGCCAGCAACGATTCGGCTGCGGCGGGATTCTCCTGATAAATCTTTGAATGCTGGGCCACCAAGTCGAACGCGACCTTCAATTCTTCTTCGCGCGGATCACGCTGCAAGGCTTGCTGCCATGCCCAGACGATCCGTTGTGAATCGTCGCCCTGGCACTCGGTCACGATGCGAGTCGCAAACACTCTCGCAGCTTCCACATAAGAAGGGTCGTTCAGCAGCACCAGTGCTTGTTGAGGAATGTTGGAACGGTTTCGTTCGGCGACGCATTCTTCACGGCTGGGAGCATCGAATGCCAACATACTGGGGTGCAAGAACGATCGTTGCCACCAGGTATAGAGGCCGCGTCGGTATTGAGCTGGGCCACCATCTGCGGCGTATTGCCGAACAGGGAAGTTAAGGTTTTCCCAATAACCGTCGGGTTGATACGGCTTGACACTCGGGCCGCCGATTTTGTCTTCCATCAATCCAGAAACAGAAAGTGCAAAGTCGCGAATCAATTCAGCGTCTAAACGGAACGGGCTTTGACGCCCAGCCAATCGGTTATCAGGATCCGCAGCTTTCAGTTCGGGCGAATCGGTTGAAACTTGCTTATAAGTTTCGCTGGTGACGATCGCACGAACCATATGTTTCATGTCCCAGCCGCTGTCCATAAACTCCACGGCCAGCCAATCGAGCACTTCCGGATTCACGGGCGGTTCGCCTTGTGCACCCAAGTCGTCGAGCACTTTGCTGAGCCCCGTACCGAACAGTTGCTTCCACAAACGGTTCATCACGGTGCGGGCAGTCAGCGGGTTATCACGCGAGACGATCCAGTTGGCCAAATCGAGACGCGTCAGTTCACGATCGCCGAAGTCGGGTTGAGGCAGGTAATGCGGCAACGCGGGCTTAACGACCTCACCCGTTTCGTTCATCCAATCGCCACGTGGTAGCATCCGCACGGTGCGACGGTTGGTGGTGCTGACACTGACCAAACATTTCGGCAGCGAATCGTGGAACGATTTTCGGTCGGATTCTGCCTTTACCACCGCGTCACGCTCGGCCTTGAACAGTTTGGCGACACGATCACGGTAATAAGATTTGATCGCAGCCGATTCTTGTGGCGTTCGTGTTGAAGCTTCTTTTTTGAGCGCATCAGCAACGGATTGCGCCGTCTTTTTGTCAGGCGCGGATGCTTTGGAATCAGTGGCAAGCTCTGGCAACGTGACTTGATAATCGATGATGTCCGCTTCCCATTGCGATTGAGCGATATCCAAATTTGGTTCGACCGCTGCGAATGCTTTCTTGGTGCCAGCGATCGCGACGTCGAGCCGTTTCAATTCGGCATCTTGATCTTCGGTGGTGACGAGCATGCCATCTTCACGACGCCCGATGATCGGTTCTTGGATATCAGCAAAGAACGCACCGAGGTTATAAAAATCTCGCATCGAGATCGGATCGAACTTATGGTCATGGCATTGGGCGCAGCCCGTGGTTTGCCCCAGCCACACCGAGCCGATCGCGCGAACACGATCGGTCAGCATGCGTGATTCGTAATCTTTCGATTGCGCGCCGCCTTCTTCGGTCGACAGCAGCAGGCGATTGAAGGCAGAACCGACGCGAGATTCAAGATTGGCGTCGGGCAGCAGGTCGCCAGCGATCTGCTCGATCGTGAAACGATCAAACGGTTTGTTCTGGTTAAAACTGTTAATCACCCAATCACGATAGGGCCAGACATTTCGAGGAGTGTCGCTGTGATAACCGATCGTGTCAGCGAAACGAACAACGTCCAACCAACCGATTGCCATGCGTTCGCCATAATGTGCACTGGCCAACACACGTTCAACCAATTTTTCGTAAGCATCTTCGGCCGGATCGTTTACGAATTGCGAGACTTCGTCAGCCGTAGGGACCAACCCCAGCAGATCGAAGTAGAGACGCCGAATCAGCGTGCGACGATCGGTTTGCGGTGATGGCTTGAGGCCTTCGGCGGCGAGCCTGGCTTGAACCAATGCGTCGACCGCATTTTTGTCCGTCGGCGTTTCTGGCTTAACAGGCGGTTCATAAGCCCAATGATTTTGGTAGACCGCACCTTGTTGGACCCAGCGACGAAGGATTTCGATATCGCGGGGCGAAAGTTTCTTGTTCGATTCCGGCGGCGGCATGATCAAATCGGCATCGGTCGTGATGATCCTCGCGATCATCTCACTGGCGTCTAATTCGCCTGGAGTGATCGCAGATGATTGGATCGCATTGTCGCGAAGGTCCAATCGCAAGTCCGCTTGGCGGTGACCTGAGTCGGGGCCGTGACATGCGAAACAGTTGTCCGACAGGATCGGTCGCACATCGCGATTGAAAAGCGGTTGCTGAGGAATCGCCGCCATCGCTGCGGGGACGAATTCTTCCGCCGTGGTGATGGGCGAAATGAATTGATTCATTGCGGCAACCAAGACGAACGCAACGAGTGGCTTACGCATCGACAAACTCGGCATAACGAGGTTTATGGCGGGAGGAGGGGAAGGGGTGACGAGTCACGGGTAGGATTTTTGCTGCTTGACCCGGGGTTGACCCCCAGAGCCCTTTTCAAGCTGGACCTATTCTAAACTTACAGCGGCCGATTGGTCACTGGTAAATCGAGATACCGGATGAATTGTCCGCCATTGCCCACCTAATGGGTGGGCAATGGAGTGGCGTCTGAAAACTTGTCAGCGATTCAAGCGAGCTCGATTTCCCGCCACATGATCTTGGCGATCGCTGAATCAAGCCAGAGGCATCCAAGGTGAAGAAAAGTTCCAATCTAGTTTATACGCAAACTCATCAAATCATCGATTTTGATTGTTTTCGTTGGTTGTTCGTGCATATTGTTTGACCTACACCAACGGATGAGACGACGAACGTGCCGCCTGTATGGCGTGGAGGCGCGTTGCTGTTTGAGCGTTATCGCCCCTCGCCTCGACCGATGTTCAGCGGATAGATTGATGTTGGGCAACTGCCCTGGGAAGCGACAGCGTGCGTTAGAAAAAGGTTTTTGAAGCGATGACGGTGCGAGTTGGAATCATTGGAGCGACTGGTTATACGGCGCTCGAAACGTTGTTGATTTTGCAGCGTCACCCTGATGCCGAGGTGACAGTGGCCACCAGTCGCAGCGAGGCTGGTCAGCAAATTGGCAACGTTCATCCGATCCTGGCGGGACGCATGTCGCTGGCGATTACCGATTACGATACTGCCAACGTTGCAAAGAATTGCGACGTTGCGATGTGCTGTTTACCGCACGGCGCGTCAGCTGAAACGGTCCGGCAATTGGTTGAAGCGGGAGTGCGAGTGATCGACTTCAGCGCCGACTTTCGTTTATCGACCGTCGAAGAATACTCGCGGCATTACGGCATTGAACATCCTTGGCCCGAACGGGTTGGCAGCACGGTTTATGGTTTGCCGGAATGGTTTGGCAATCAGATTGCCAGTGCCGATTTGGTCGCCAATCCGGGCTGCTATCCGACGTCGGCCATTTTGCCATTGGGACCTCTCTTGGCTGAAGGGTTGATCGAGCCGACGGATATCATCATTGATTCTAAAAGTGGGATAAGCGGTGCGGGCCGGACGCCGAAGTTGAACACGTTGTACTGCGAAGCGGCTGAATCCATTTCGGCTTACGCCATTGGGAATCATCGTCATCAACCTGAAATTGTCGATCTGCTGCGCCGGTTCAGCGGTGTCGTACCGGAAGTGATATTCACGCCTCACTTGACGCCGATGGATCGAGGCATTTTATCGACGATCTATGTTCGGCCGACTGCGAAAGCGGTTGCCGAGGGTGGTGTAGCGAATGTGGCGGAGGTTTGGCAGCGGCATTATGGCCAAGGGCCATTTGTTCACGCGGTCGAGCATATTCCGGCGACAAAGCACGTGACGCATACGAATCATGTGCAGATGACTGTGCGGGCGTCTGGAAATCGATGGGTATTGGTCAGTGCGATCGACAATTTGATCAAAGGCGCAAGCGGCGCGGCGGTACAGAACATGAACGTGATGTTTGGTCTCGATCCGCAGTTGGGACTCATCTAGCGATTACCATGGTTTGGGTTTGGGTCTGTTCCATTATCGGTAGAGTGAGGCCGCTTTGAGTTCTGCAGAAAACGATGGCGCGATCAGCGAAGCAGCATACCGAACTGTTGAGCCGGAAACCGATCTGGAAGTCATCCAGCGGGTCGAGTCCTTGCCGCCCGCGGTTCGGATTTGGCCGATTCCGATTGTCGTTGTCGTTGCATTTTTTCTGCATTTAGGCACGTCAATATTTGCGTTATTGATTTCCATTTGGTTGATCCATGGATCGATTGGTCCTGAAATGCTTCAGGACACTCAAGTGCTTCAAAGTGTCACGCAATCGCGTTTGGGCCTTTCGCTAACGCTGATCGTTCCCCAAACGATGATGATTTTTCCGGTCTTGGTTGCGGCCATGCTATCGCCGGTGCCCTTTGCCGAGCGTTTGGGGTTGGTGCGCGGGACATGGCCGCTGAAGCTTTGGATTTCGTCGGCGATCGCGACGCCGATTATCGGCTTAGTGTCGTCGATGATTGTCGGTGGTTTGATGGGCGAAAGCGAATCGCTGCAAGATATGACCAAGATTTTCCGCGGACTTGGACAAGGCGGTTTTTTCATTCCGTTGGCGTTGATGGTCGGTTTGACGCCCGGGATTTGCGAGGAATTGCTGTTTCGCGGCTATGTCCAAACACGTTTGTCCCAGCGAATCGGCGGTCTCTTTGCGATTCTGGTTACCAGCGTTGCGTTCGCAGCGTTCCATATGGATTTGGTTCACTCGACCGCCGTTGTCGCGATCGGTGTGTACCTCGGATGGTTGTCGTGGACCAGCGGTTCGATATTCCCGGCGATGATTGGTCACTTCGTCAATAATTTTTTAAGCGTCGCCGCTGTGGTGTTATTGCCGGAATCAGCGATTGGATCGGAGCCGATTAAGCCGGAGGACATTCCCGAAGCCGCTGTTTTGGTCATGGCGGCAATTACATTGAGCAGCGTGGTAGCGTTTTTGTATACGCTGCAACAGGCAAGAAAACATCGACATCGCAATCGACCTGGCACCGCTTGAAGAACGGCTGGTTGCCGACGGCAGCTTGTCACAAATGCCGTTAATTATCGGTTCGACAATCATCGGTTTGGCATTCTGATTTCTCGTCCCGGCATCGCCTGCAACTCTTCTGGCTACTGTTTCTGAATTTCTAAAAACTCGGCGGCCAATTCATCTGAGGGAAGAAAAACGATTGCCACTTGGTCGGATCGTTGATTTTGCGGAGCGGAAGGAGTCGAATCAAAAAACGAACATCCGATTGGGATGCAACGATCAACCGATTTTCAGTAGTCTAGAAACCAAGGGCGGATACCTTCCCGGGCATCACCAGCGGCTTGAGCGGACGTCGGCACATCGCTGATCTTAAATCTTTCAACTTGCATCGATTCGGCTGGAAACACCGCACAAATTGCAAGATCGCTTCCATTGGCTTTGGCGATCACGTTCAAAAGCACCTTCGTTAAGACAGGACCAACGAGGGCGGGACAGCCGATCAACAGGTGATAGAGCGTGGCCCCCAAACTGTAGATGCCAACTTCCCTCTCTACCCCCTGGAAAAGTGACCGACTGGCATTCTGAATTGCCCTCTGCCAGGCTTTTCTTCCCATTTTCGCCAGTTTGCCCGCATTCATCGCGGCGTTTATTTCTGCGATACCGATTGCCGGGCGTTGAGAGGCTGGTCAGTTGGCCCGCTGGGATTTCCAAAAAGCGATTGTTTCGCGGTAGAGAACAAGCGAGACGATCGCAGCGAATTGGGCACTTTGTCGCCAACTTTTTGACTGTGGAAGCCGTACTGCTGGGTGCGGAGTCGGCAATTGTGTCGGAACGGTTTAGCGGAACGACTTTTCCAAAATGGCTGGACGGGTGATGGCAAGAAACGCGTGCGGCAAGGAAAAAATCGATTGGGCATCGTATGAACGGCAGTAAGAGTAGCGTCCGGCGTGTTCTGGCGATCGCTGATAATCAGTGTTGCGATCCCCTGGCGGTGTGAAGTGGCGATACAATTTACCGAGTCAGCCGAATCAACGTTGATTCGCGCTGTGCGGTTCCCTAGTATCTAACGATTGAGTCGGAATGGTTAGCGACGCGCGATTACAATTTCACTTTCCCGCCGCCTGCACCGCATTGTTCGATATTTACCACTTGAATTTCTCCAGCCGGAAGGCGTTAGTATGCGATTTCTAGGTTCTCGGTTTCCGTTGCGTCACTTTTCAGTAATTGCCGCCCTCGCGGCCGTTGTGACGGCGTCAGCGACCGGAGCAGCTTTTGGCCAGGACAAGCTAGCCCCCCAAGTGCTCGCCCCGAAGGCTGGCAATGGCGTTCCGGTTCCCAACGCGATGAAACCTGGTGATCAGGATAGCTTGGTCGCCAAGATGGTGATCCAACTGTTGCCGCGGAAGCACATTTCCGGCCGCAAGGTGGACGACGAAATCAGTGCACGAGCGCTGGAGAATTTCCTCAAGTCGCTCGACCCAATGAAGTTGTACTTCTATCAGTCGGATATCGAAGAGTTCAGCCGTTATAAGTCGCAAATTGACGACTCGGCGCTGCGGGGCGATCTGTCACCGGCATATCAAATTTTCACACGCTATTTGACACGCGTGAACGATCGATTGCAGACGATTCAAGAACTGTTGCAGCAACCGTTTGACCTCACCGAAAATGACACCATAGTCATCGACCCTAAATCGACCACATATGCGCGATCGCCGGACGAAGCGCGCGATCGTTGGCGACGCCAATTGAAGTTCAACATATTGGACCTCAAAGATGACAAAAAGACAATGGAAGAAGCGGTTGACCAACTGCAGCGACGATATGCTCGTTATGCGAAACGCTGGGCATTGACCGATTCTGATGAGATTCTCGAGCTGTATTTGACGTCGATAACGATGGGTTACGACCCACACACGACTTACATGTCGCCGAGCACATTGAACGATTTTTCGATTCAAATGCGTTTAAACCTCGAAGGAATCGGTGCAGCGCTGCGAGAAAAAGATGGCTTGACGGTCGTTAGCAACGTGATTCCAGGGGGAGCTGCAGATCGTGATGGCCGGCTGAAAGAAGATGACCACATCGTATCGGTTGGCCAAACAGCCGCTGGTGAGATGGTTGACATTATTGAAATGCCGCTCAAGCAGGTTGTCAGCCTGATTCGTGGCAAGGCAGGAACGCTTGTAAGATTGGGCGTCAAAAAGGGTGGTAGCGGTGAAACGGAAATTTATGAGATTACTCGTTCGCAGGTCCAACTAGAAGACAGTGCCGCTCGCGGAAAAGTCATCAACCACGTTCATCCGACGACCGGACAATCGCTGAAGATCGGCTATATCAATCTGCCAAGCTTCTATCTGGATATGGAAGGTGCGAGAAACAACACTGCCGACTTCCGCAGCAGCACGCGAGACGTGCGTCGGCTGTTGGATGGATTTCGGGCTGAGGGCGTTGAAGGAGTTGTATTGGACTTGAGCCGAAACGGTGGCGGATCGTTGACCGAAGCGATCAGTTTGACTGGATTGTTTATTGATCGCGGACCTGTGGTTCAAGTCAAAAGCAGCAACGGTTCGGTGATGGATTATTCCGACGACGAAGCGGGTGTCGCCTGGGACGGTCCGTTGGTCGTGATGACCAGCAAGCTGTCGGCCAGTGCCAGCGAGATTCTTGCCGGTGCGATTAAGGATTATGGCCGCGGGATCATTGTCGGCGACCCGGCGACCCACGGCAAAGGGACTGTGCAAACGCTGATGGATCTTGGCCGAGAAATGTTTCGCAGTGACCGAGTGAATTACGGTGCCCTGAAGGTAACCTTGCAGCAGTTTTATCTGCCCGACGGAGACAGTACCCAGCTGAATGGTGTTGCCGCCGATTTGATTCTGCCGTCGATTACTGCTGTGATGGACATCAGCGAATCGGATCTTGATTTTGCGATTCCGCACGATCGTGTGCCAGCGGTTCCGCACCAAGAATACAAGATGGTGCCGTCGAACCTTTTGACATCGATGCGTGAAGGATCGACCAGCCGCGTCGCCTTGGATAAGGAATTCATCGATTTATTGCGTCGCAAAGAGCTGTATGTTCGGCAAAAACAGGAGAAAACGCTGTCGTTGAACGAAGAAGAGTTCATTGCCCGTCGAAAGCAACTTGATTCACAAAAGGAAGAGGAAAAGGAAACTCTGGGCGAAGAGAAAGCTTCCGAAGATGTCTATCGAGATTATTTTTACAATCGCGAAGTGATGAATGTAACTCATGATTATGTTACTGGACTTCGCCAGCAGAACCTCGCCTCAGCCTCCGTGCGACGCTAGTCTCCACTAACTTCGTTTCGCATCATTGGCGGATTTGAAGCACGCAGCCTACAACGACATGCCGGCGCCATTCTGAGTGGTGCCGGCATCTGTTTTTGATCCAAATTTGGTCATTTTCGACGACCGTTTTGTGGGGCTGACGTTGAGGTTTGGATCGGATAATACTATCCTTGCCCGGTAAGTGCATTGCTGGCAATGGGATGCAGCAAGTTTCCGGCGGTCACAACTTGTCGCTGCCAATGTCCCCTACTGATTCAAACTGACCGATGAAATATTGCCAGCTAGACCGGATCGTCGAACTCGATCCGGGAAAACGATTGGTTGCCCAGCGGACATTGCGTGCCGAAGAAGAATACTTGAAGGACCATTTTCCAAAGTTTCCCGTGATGCCCGGCGTGATGATGCTGGAAGCGCTGTATCAGGCGGCTACCTGGATGGTGCGAACGGGTGAGGACTTTGCATCGCCGCTGGTGCTGCTAAAGGAAGCCAAGAGTGTCAAGTTTGGCGATTTTCTTTGTCCGGGCGAGACCTTGAATATCACTGTCGAGCGACTCAAGGAAGCAGGCCCCCTGGTGACCGTCAAGGCATCGGCCGAAAAAGGGGGGAGAACATCGGTAAACGCTAGGTTAGTTCTTGAAAAATGCTCTACCCATCTACCCGACCGACTCGCTACAGACCCATTGATGCGTCAGATGTCGAGGGAAAAGTTTGATCGATTGTTCGGACCGCTATCGAGTTTTATTGCCCCAAACGGCGGCTAGGCATTGATCAAGCGGGTCGATTCCCGTTTTCAGTCAGAGCCTAGTACCCATCGATCTGTCTGTTCGACTAAAGTGTGCACCGGTTAAGCCGCGAAAAACAAAATCAGCTCAATCGTTTTGGCACATGACCTGGCCTGCGATTCGAGTTTCGGAAACAGTATCTGCCTCGTAAAGATTCTTTGAAGGAAATCAAAAATGACACTCAGTAGCGACGAAATTTTCGAAAAAGTCCAAGCCGCGCTCGTTGATGCCTTGGGCGTAGACGACGATGAAGTTACGGCCGATGCGACCCTGGTCGGTGACCTCGGAGCCGAATCGATCGACTTTTTGGATATCGTTTTCAAGCTCGAGAAGAGCTTTGGCATTACCATTCCACGTGAAGAATTGTCGCCTGAAGATATTTTGACCAACAGTCAATATGTGAAGGACGGATTGGTAACGACTGAAGGAATCAGTGAATTGAAGAAGCGTATGGCTTGGGCGGATTTGTCGAAATTTGAGCAAAATCCACGGGTTCAAGATTTTGGCAACTTGTTGACCGTCGGCGATATGTGCAACTACGTCGCAACCAAGATTTGATTAGGCTTTGAATTGTCATGCGTTGGTTTTGGGTGGATCGATTTACCGAGTTCGTCAGCGGGTCTCACGCCAGCGGCATCAAAAATGTCGCGTTGGACCAGGAGGTGCTGGACGATTATTCTGGCGTTTATCCGTTTTTCTCACCGACGCTGATGATTGAAGGCTTGGCTCAGTTAGGCGGCATTTTGGTCGCCGAGCATTACGATTGGGACAAGCGGGTCGTTTTGGCCAAAGTCGGCAACGCGACCTTCCACAGCCCATCCTTGCCGGGAGACCAGATGATTTATCGGGTGCAACTGGACGGGACGCAGGACCATGGGGCGAGTGTCACCGGTACGGTGCATTGCAACGGGCAACTTCGTGCAGAGATCGACTTGATGTTTGCCTTCTTAGAAGAAGGACGCTTTGCCGAGGGCTCTCTGTTTGACGATGGTGACTTGGCGACCATGTTGCGAATCATGAATCTGTTCAATGTCGGCATTGATGCCCAAGGCAATCCGCTTGCAATTTCAGAAAAGATTTAAATCGCTTGCGAAAACCGATTGAGATTTGCGGTTGTTGGTCGATCGATGGATCAGCATGGAGTTTGTGGGGACGCTTTGCATCCTTTAAACATCGGATTATGTTTCCACTGCGAGTCGCTTGTGACTGCGACTGAAAATAGATTCTGCCTTTTTTCCTGCGAAAACTAGAAAAGCATGTCCACACGCCGCCGAGTCGTTGTTACCGGAATCGGAATGATCAACCCGATGGGCCACGATGTGGCGACCGTCTGGGATGGTTTGCGTCAAAGCAAAAGCGGGGTCGGACGCACTACTTTGTTCGACGCTAGCGGATTTCCGACAAAGATTTCAGCCGAAGTCAAAGGTTGGGACATTACCGATACCGGCGAATCGGCCGAAGTTTGGCAAAACCGCGGACGTCACACCAAATTTGCCGCCGGCGCGGCTAAGCAAGCAGTCGCTGACAGCGGGATTCTCGACTACACCATTGATCCGGTTCGTTTCGGGATCTATTTGGGCAGTGGCGAAGGGAATCAAGACTTTTTGACCTTCACCAAAATGATGACCGCTGCGATGTCTGGCGGCGATTATGACGCTGCGAAGTTCATTGCCGAAGGACTTAGATTGCTCAATCCCGTGAAGGAACTGGAGCAGGAGCCGAACATGCCGGCGGCGCATTTAGCAGGCATGTTTAACGCCCAGGGACCGAACTTTAATTGCTTAACCGCCTGTGCGGCCAGCAGCCAAGCGGTTGGCGAAGCGGTCGAGATGATCCGCCGTGACGACGCCGATGTGATGCTTGCCGGCGGCACGCACAGCATGATTCATCCGTTCGGAGTGACCGGATTTAATCTGTTGACAGCGCTTTCGACCAGCAACAGCGAACCGACCAAGGCGAGTCGTCCATTCGACGGAAAACGCGATGGTTTCGTGCTGGGCGAAGGGGCGGCGATGGTGATTTTAGAAGAACTGGAACAAGCCAAAAAACGTGGCGCACCGATCTATGGCGAAGTGCTTGGTTATGGAACCACGGCCGACGCTTATCGCATCACCGACATCCCACCCGATGGTCACGGCGGTATCGCAGCGATGCGAATGGCGATCGCCGATGCGAGTTTGAACCCGAACCAAATCGGCTATGTCAACGCCCACGGCACCAGCACGCAGGTGAACGATAAAGTCGAAACCTTGGCCTGTAAAATGGTGTTTGGCGACAATGCAATCAATGTGCCGGTCAGCAGCACCAAGAGCATGATGGGCCATTTGATTGCCGCGGCGGGTGTGACCGAGATGATCGTGTGTCTTTTGGCGATTCGCGATAGCGTCCTGCCACCGACGATCAACTATGAGAACCCCGACCCGAACTGCGATCTCGATTATGTGCCAAACTTCGCACGAGATGCAAAGATCGACTACGCACTGAACAACAGCTTCGGTTTTGGCGGCCAAAATGTTTGTCTGTGCCTGGGTAGGTATTAACAGCCGGTTCGAAAACCGGGGGACAGCACCAGTTTTCGATATGCTCCAAGTCGTTTAGAAGAACCGTAACGTTTGAAAGGACGAACCCCCTTGCCAGACGATTTCAGATTGCCGCTGATGCGGTCATTGCCTAAAGGCGAATTGTTGGTTCCGCGTCCGTTGATTCTGGCTAGCGGTTCGCCGCGGCGAGCTGAATTGATGACTGCTGCCGGCTACCGGTTTTCTGTCATGCTGCCCGCCGATGGAGCCGAAGACCAGCCACAACCGGGGGAAACCGCGGCGACGGTGGTCGAGCGATTGGCCTATCAAAAAGCGGCTGACGTCGCGTCACAACTGTCGGGCTCGTTTCTATTGCGCGATGCATTGGTGATCGCCGCTGACACGTTAGGGGCGTTGGGCAGGGTGCTGCTGGGCAAACCGGTTGATGCAGAAGATGCCCGTCGAATGCTGCGATTACTCTGCGGCCAGCCCCATCAGGTGTTCACTGGTGTCTGTTTATGGGACATTGCCAGTGGCAGGCATTTCATCCAATCCGTGGTCACGGAACTGGAAATGAAAACCATCGATGACGCGGTCATTGAGGATCATATCGAGTCGCTGCGTTGGCAAGGCAAAGCGGGCGGTTTCGGGTTCCAAGATGGAAACGACTGGTTGAAAATCATCTCGGGCAGTGAGAGCAATGTGGTTGGCCTGCCGATGGAACGGCTGGCCGAAATGATCGTGGACTTCGATAAATTTTCTCGCCCGATCGAATAAAAGTTGCCCATAAAAGTTGCCGATCCGTCTTCGTCGATTTGCAATTTTTTGCTACCCTTCCGACGCCCGCCATTGACCCCAAAGCCCAGGCCTTGCCTGGTTTAACACCGACATTCAATTCAGGGACGAATCTGACCAATGATCCGGATGCCATATCGGTTGAGTTCAGCCATCTTTTTTTTCGCCGTCATCTTCATCGTTCAATCTGTTCCGGGCCAACAAGCCGGTGGCCCCATCAAGCCACAGGTTAATCCAGCGGGAAACAATTGGGCCAAACAGATGTTTCCGGTAACCGATCATGACTTTCGCACAGTCGGTCGTGGTGCGGGGGCAGAGTACCACTTTGAGTTCACCAACCCATTTAAAGAAGATGTCCGCGTTTCGTCGGTACGCACGAGCTGTGGATGCGTAACGCCAGCGGTAACCCAGAACATGCTGAAGAGCCTGGAAAAAGCGGCTGTGATCGCAAAGTTCAATACCGATACGTACATCGGCGATCGTTCGGCAACCGTGACCGTTGTTTTCGACAAGCCGTTTTATAACGAAGTACAATTGAAGGTGCGGGGCAATATCCGAACTGATGTGACGTTTTCGCCGTCGGAAGTCAACTTTGGCGAACTTCTGGCCGGTCAAGTCAAGCGTCAAGAAGTCTTGGTGACGTATACAGGCGGATCGAATTGGGAAATCAAGGACGTCCGCAGCCTTTGCAGTGATCTGACGGTCGCCTTGCCCGCCCCCGAACGCAGCCCGGGAATGGTCCGATACCGCATGGTCATCGGCACCAAAGACTCGTTGCCCGAAGGAGATATTCGCGAGCGATTGACGCTGATCACCAACGATCAACGGTTTCCCACAATCGACATGTCTGTTTTGGGGCGAGTCAGACCGAGCCTAGAAATTAGCCCAGCGTCGGTTAATTTGGGGCAAATGTCCGCTGGCATGAGAGTTGAAAAACGCCTGGTTGTGCGAGCGGAGCAGGAGTTTGAGGTAACCAAGGCAGAGAGCCTTGACCCTCGTTTCACGTTTGAACTGCCCAAAGGCAAAAGCAAACTCCATTTTGTAAAAGTCTTTTTCACAGCGGACAACAATTCGGGTAGCGTCAGTCGCTTGGTCGAAATTACAACCGATTTGGGCTCCAAACCCAAAAAGGCGGAGTGTTTGTTCACCTGTACGATTTCGCAATGATCGCAGCATCATGGTTTTCGAACGGCCTAAATCCTGGCTATACTGGCCGTTGATTCGATAGGGCGTCGCAGATGACGCTCGCCCGCCCTTTTCCTGATGCTGGATGCCCACCATGAGCCAACTGCGACTGAGCCGACGTTTTTTCTTCGCCACCTCTATCGCCGGTGCGGCATCGGTTGCCCTTGATGCGCGCCTGCACGCAGCGGCGAACGAAGAAGCCCGCGTGGCAGTGTTAGGCGCTGGTTGGCGGGGCGGTGAACTGTCCGGCGCCTTCAAGGGGGCGAAAGGTGCACGATTGGTAACGATCGCTGATCCCGATTCAGCGCTCGCTGGTGAATTAGCCGCCAAGCACAACGCCAAAGCGGTCACTGATCTGCGCCAAGTGCTGGACGATCCCAACATCGACGCCGTCGCCATCGCGACGCCAAATCACTGGCACTGCCTAGCCGCACTCTGGGCACTCGATGCCGGGAAGGATGTCTATGTCGAAAAACCGCTGTCGCATACTCAGTGGGAAGGCCGTCAAGTCGTCAACGCGACTCAACGCGGAGACCGAATTGTCCAAATCGGCACCCAGCAACGAAGCGATCCGATGCAGGCCCAAGCGAAACGGTTTCTGCATGATGAGCGTGGTTTAGGAGAGATCCGATTCGTGCAAGCCAATCGCTTGGGGCCGCGAGCTACGATCGGCAAACGAGCCACTCCGTTGGTACCGCCCAAGACGGTCGATTACGACTTGTGGCTTGGCCCAGCGGCAGATCAAAAGATCATGCGTGATAAGTTCCATTACGACTGGCACTGGGACTTCAACACCGGCAGCGGCGAAATGGGCAACTGGGGCGTCCACATTTTGGACGACGTCCGCAATGTCGCTTACCAGGACAAAGTCAGCACACCGACGCGAATCGTAGCCGCAGGGGGACGAGTCGGCTGGAACGATGCTGGCCAGTCGCCTAACGTCCACTACGCGTTGTTCGAAACCGAGCTGTTTCCGACACTGATTGCACTGAGCAACCTGCCTAAGGCTCCGGGCGAAAAAGGTGGCTGGAAAGCGCGTGGCAAGATGCCCGTCGATGGCCCCGGCAGCGGGTATGTCATCGCTTGCGAAGGCGGTTACTACCTTGGCGAACGTGGCAGGGGACGCGCCGTCGACCTGAAAGGCGAGACGATACGCGAGTTCAAAGGCGGCAACATAGTTCCGCTACACGTCCAGAACTTTGTCGATGCGGTTCGGTCGCGAGATTCCAATTCATTGAATGCTCCGGTGGCGATGGGTCATGACAGCACCGGGTGGTGCAACTTGGCCAACATCGCGTTTCAAGCCGGCGCATCATACGATCGCGATCAATTGGAATCGGCTAGTTCGCTCGACGCATGGCCCGAACTGATCAACGCAATGGAAACGCAATTGGCGCCGCATGGCGCGACCGTCGAACAATTGGTTTCCAGCCCCGTATTAACGCATGATCCCAAGACTGAACGTTTCGTTGGCGATCATGCTGAGACAGCGAATCGATTCTTACGCCGCGAGTATCGCGGAAAATATGTTGTCAACGAAGTATCGTAATCGGCCCGATCAATCGACCAAAGGAGATTCCCGGTCGGTGGAAGTAGAGACGCATTCGGCTCCGCTGTTGCTTGAAGAAGAGTGGGCCAATGCGTTGACACATGCCTCTGCGGCACTGTTCGGGATGTTTGGTGCGGTGTTGATGGTTCGTGCCGCAGCGGCAGGGCAACCGCTGATGACGATCCTCTGCTGTCTGGTCTTTGTGCTGTCAGCGGTTTCGGTTTTCTCAGCTTCGGCTCTTTCGCACCACCTGCTTCACTGCCCACGGCTACTTCATCGGTTGCGTGCGTGGGACCAGGGGCTGATTTATGTCATGATTTCGGGCACCTACACACCTTTGATCTGGCAATTCTCGAGCCAATCGGTACGCACCCCGCTATTGATTGGTATTTGGGTCGCTGCGGCAGTCGGATTCCATTCCAAGGTTTTCGCCGAACACCGTGTCAATGGAATTGGCACGATCAGTTATCTACTGCTCGGGTGGGTGCCAGCACTCGGTTTGGTCGGCAAAGTACCCGGCGCGGTTCTTTTTTGGATGGGTGCTGGCGGCGTGATTTACACGCTGGGGGTTGTCCTTCTTTTGAACGACAAGCGGCTGAAGTACATGCATGCGATGTGGCATCTCTGCGTCGTTGCTGCCGCTTCGTGTCATTTTTGGGCGATTTATCGTTACGTTGCCTCTGCCTGATGCAACCACGGATAAAATCCCCGGCCAGCAGCATCTGAACCGCCCTGTAGAAACCTTCGTAAGACCGGCGTTGAGCGAATCCGGCCGCGCGGTATAGTAACCGCCTACAGCTTATGGTTTTGCGCCGTTTCGAGCCTGACCGGACAGCTTGTCATTCCCTATTGAACCCTTCCTCCCTGATTTGCCCGCACGATGACGAAAACTCAAAAGGCAACGAAGAACGATTCTCCGCACGCGCGGAAACCGATGATCGAGGCGATCGGTTTGAGTAAGTTTTACGGACCGTTTGCGGCGACCCGCGAAGTCACATTTTCAGTCGGCGAAGGCGAATTGGTCGCCTTCCTGGGCCCCAACGGTGCCGGCAAAAGCACGACGATGAAAATGTTGACCGGTTACATCGCCCCCAGCGAAGGGCATGCCCGAATCGCCGGACACGACATGATGGCCGATCGGATCGCGGGCAGCAAACGCCTCGGTTATTTGCCCGAAAACGGCCCGCTCTATCCTGACATGACTCCGCTAGCGATGCTCGACTTCTTTGCCGAAGCTCGCGGCCTATCGCAATCCTATAAGAAAGAGCGGATCGAAGCGGTCGTCGAGATTTGCGACCTATCGACCGTCCTTTATAAAGCGACCAGCAAGCTGTCCAAAGGTTTCAAGCAACGCGTCGGTATGGCCCAGGCATTATTGCACGAACCAGACGTCTTGATCATGGACGAACCGACCGCTGGCTTAGACCCCAACCAGATTCGTGGCGTCCGCGATACCTTGCGAAAGCTCAGCGAAACAAAAACCATTCTGCTGAGCACTCACATTTTGCAAGAAGTCGAAGCGATGGCTGATCGAGTTGTGATGATCAACGAAGGTCGCTTGGTTTATGACGGTTCGGTCGAAGGATTGCGAGAATCGGGACCCGATCTCGACGAAGCATTCTTCAAACTGACCCGTGGCGTTCACGTCTGATTCGTAAAAACATCGCGTTTATCATACGCCCAGCTTTTTCAAATACCTTTCCTGCCTGAATCCACAATGAACTTACCCGCAATTTCCCTAGCCGTTTTGACGTTGTTGTTCTACAACTTGGCGTTTTTGCTGGTCTTGGCCGTTCTCGTCGCGATCTTGTCAAAGAGCAAGCAAGCGGCCTTTGCGGTGATGAAACGCAACTTTGTCGGATACTTCAGCAACCCGACCGGTTATGTGTTTTTGTGTATTTTCGTCTTTTTGACTTCGGTCGCCGCATTTTGGCCTTATGAGTTTTTCAATCAAAACCTTGCCACGTTAGACCAGTTAAATTATTGGTTCCCGCTGATCATGCTGGTGTTCATCCCGGCGATCACGATGAGCATTTGGGCGGAAGAAAAACGTCAAGGAACTGACGAATTGCTGCTGACTTTGCCAGCAGACGACTTTGACATCGTCATCGGCAAGTATATGTCGGCGTCGGCGATCTTCACCGCTTCGCTGCTGTTCTCGCAATTCAGTACGTTCATGACGCTGGCCATTTTGACTCAAGGATCGCTCGATACTGGTTTGATCTTTACAACCTATCTCGGTTATTGGTTTGTCGGTTTGATGATGATCGCGATCGGTATGATCGCATCCTTTTTGACGGGCAACTTGACCGTAGGCTTCATCCTCGGTGCCCTTTTTAATGCACCGCTGGCTTTTGCGTCGCTAGCACAATCGGCATTGCCAGGCCGAACCATTGCCAACGTGATCGCGGCTTCGGGTATTGCGAGGCCGTTTGACGATTTCGGTCGCGGTGTGATCAGCATCTCGTCGGTGATTTACTTTGTTCTCGCGGCAAGCGTTGCACTTTACATTTGCATGGTGTTGATCGGTCGTCGGCACTGGACGGGCGGTAAAGATGGCAACACGATGGCGTGGCATTACATCGCCCGAACCCTTGCGCTGGTCGCGGTCACCGGCGGCGCAGTGGTCGTGTTCCGTAACTGGGACGTAATTCGACGTGACTGGACCGAGAACAAAACGAGTTCGCTGGCCGATGCGACGAAAATGCTAATTCGCGAACTCGATTCGAAACGTCCGATCGTGATCGACGCGTTCATTAGCGACGAGGTACCGGAGCAGTATGCTCGCACGCGTTATGAATTGATCAATTTGTTGAAAGAGTTTCGCAGCGAAGCGTCCAAGACCGGACGCACGATCGAAGTAAATCTTTATGACAAAATTGAATTGTTCAGCGAAGAAGCCGCGTTGGCACAAGAACGATTCGATATCGTTCCTGTTACCCGCATGGTGCGAGAGAAAGGTTCCTACCAACAGAAGAAGTTGATCCTGGGTGCGGCGTTCCGCAGCGGCTTGCAATCGTTGACGATCCCCGTATTTGAATATGGAGTTCCGGTTGAATACGAATTGGTGCGATCGATCAACACAGTCGCTCGTGGCGACCGCAAGCGAATCGGTATCGTGGCGACCGAAGCACGGTTGATGGGCGGTACGGTGATGAGCGGGATGAGTTTTCAGCAGGTTGAAAAGCACCCGTTGGTCAGCGAATTAGAGAAACAGTACGAAGTCGAATCGGTGGAACTCGGCGGTGCCGTGATGCCGGGCCAGTTTGATGCCTTGGTCGCCGTCCAGCCCTCTTCGCTGGCACCGGAACAGTTCACACGTCTTGTCGACGCAATCCGCAGTGGTGTTCCGACGGCAATCTTCGAGGATCCGCTGCCGTTCGCTCAAAGTTATATTCCTGGTACCGGTGAACCCAAGCAATCCCCTGGTGGAATGTTTGGTGGCGGTGGACCGGCGCCCAAGGGTGATATTCGCCAGATATGGGAATTGCTGGAAATTGAAATACCTGGCAAACCGAGCATGACGGCACCCGGGATGTTCGACCCGTCGCTGGTTTGGCAAGAGTACAATCCGTATCCCAATTTGGATATGAACACCAATAGTTTGTGGTTGTTCATCGATGAGGGTGCACCAGGCGCTCAAGGTGCCCTCAGCCCAAACCATCCGATCACCGACGGCATGCGGCAAGTTTTGGCTCTATACGCTGGTGCGGTAACGGCCAAGGCAAACAGCCAGTTGACTCATACACCGTTGCTTTCAACCGGAATATTGTCCGGGATGATTGACGGACAAGTCGCCCAGCGTGTTTTAAGCGGTCAAGCAAACTTGATGCGAGAAATGGGCAAGCCGACCGGTTCAAGTACGATTGCCATGGCAATTGAAGAAAAACAGAAGGAGAAGCCGCCTGCGGCTGCGACGCAAGAAAACCCGGATGGAGCCCCAGCAACCGAAGATCCGTTACCAGTCAAAGCGGTTTATATCGCCGACACGGACCTGATGTTGCCGGTCTTCTTGCAATTGCGAGCGGATCCGAATCAAGCACAGGATATGCGTTTCCAATTTCAAAACGTCACCTTCCTGCTCAATACGATCGATTATTTGACCGGTGAAATCGATTACTTGGAAATCCGCAAGCACGAACCCGTATTCAGCAGCCTGCAGATGATCGCTGAGGTGAAAGAAGAGGCGACCAGAAAGGTTCGTGAAAAGGGCAAAGAGTTTCAGGACGAATACGACAATCTGGTCCGCGAAGCGCAAGAGAAGATCGACAAAGATCTTAAGTCATTGAGGGATGAGGTGGCGGAAATGCAGAAGAAAAGTGCTGATGGTACGGTCAGCCGTTCGGAGGCAACGGAAAAGGTTCAACAGTTCCGAATCAAACAGGAATCGTTGCAGCGAGCGTTGGCCGTACGAACGGCCAAAGCCGAACGCGATCGCGAGAAAAGCATTAAAAAGATTCAAAGCTCTGCGGACATGACGGTGACCGACCTGCAGAACCGTGTGAAAGCCGCAGCGGTGATTCTTCCGTGCATTCCGCCACTGATTGTCGGCATCATCGTGTTTGCTTCGCGGCGATTGCGAGAACGCGAGAATATCACGAAGTCGCGTTTGAAATAGTTGAGTCCTAGTTTCTTCCCCCCCAGATACCTCTGATTGTTTAAAGAGTCAAAAAGTGAACGAAGGCGCAAAAACCGGAATGTACTGGGTCGTGGNNAATCGGCCAGCCGCTATTTCCAACCTTTTCCGATCCACTGGCTGCGTCCAGCCTAAGGATTTTGAAGTTTGATGAAGCTCAAGGTGAGCTTCAGAGGTTTGAAGTGAGCAAAGATGAAGCAACGGGAGTCTGGTCATTACCATCTCGCAATAACTACCCAGCCGATGCCGCTGAGCAAATGCAGGCCGCAGCAAACTCATTGGTCGGCGTCAAGGTTCTCGATATCCAAACAGAGAATGCCGAAGATCATGCGAGTCTGGGTGTTGTCGAACCCAAAGCGGATGCGTTGGACGTTGGCGATGAGGGTGTCGGATTGCTGGTTTCCTTTAAAGGCGACAAGAACGCGACTCTGGCAAATCTGATTGTCGGAAACCCCGTGGCCGGATCGAACGAGAAGCGTTACGTGCGAAAACCTGGTGAGAATCCAGTCTATGTTGTTAATTTTGACAGTAAGGTTTTCTCCACCACGTTCTCGGATTGGATCGAGAAAGACCTGTTGCAATTGAGCAGCATTGATATCTCTCGCGTCGATATGCAAGTCTATGATTCTGCACTGACGTCGGCGGGCTCGCTTTCGATGAATCGCACTTATGATGCCAGCCTGGAAGTCGAGGCGGGCAGCGATTGGAAATTGCTTTCCTTGGTAAAGTATGATCAAGAACAACAGCCACAGCCGGTTACGCTTGCTGAAGGCGAAAAGTTGGCAACGGCAAAGTTGAACGAACTTAAGAATGCGTTGGATGAGCTGAAGATCGCCGACGTCGCGTCCAAACCGAAAGGGATGAGCGAAAATCTGAAAGCCGATAAGGACTTGGTCAGCGATAACGAAGCGATTCGTTCGCTAGCGGTTCGAGGTTTCTTCCCTGTTAACACGGGCGAGATCTTGTCGGCCAATGGTGAAATGAGTGTCACGTTGAACGACGGGGTTCAATATGTTTTAAGGTTTGGCAACGTCGAAGGAATCGCAAGCGACCGCGATCCGGAGGGTGATCAAGACCCAGAAGAGCCAGTCGGTGGAGCGAATCGATATCTTTTGGTGACCGCCCAGGTAGATGAGTCAATGTTCCCGCCACCAGCACTAAAGTCGATCCCCAAGACGATCGAAGAACTCGATGCGATGAACCAACCAGAACCAGCCGATGCGCCAGCTGCCGCTGAACCATCCGCTCCCGCAGCCCCAGCATCGCCCACCGATCCGCCGACGCCCGTCAGTCCAGCGGAACCAGCACCAGAGGCGCCCAAACCCGAAACGCCCGCAGAGCCAGCCGCTGCGGAGCAGCCCAAGGTGGAGACGCCAGCCGATCCGCCTGCGCCAACGAGTGAATCCGCCACGACCGAACCGGCAGCACCAGTGGCCGATGCAGCGGCGGATGATGCGTGTGCGGATGACGAGCCAGAGGCGAAAGAGCCTGCTGAACAAGAACCCGCTGAAGACGCCCCAGCAAAACCTGCCGATCCGCCGGCTGAACCTGTTGTGACGCAGCCCGCTGCCCCAACGCCCCAGCCGACCGTCGAAGAGACAGCCGAAGAAAAGCAAGAACGGCTCGAAGCCGAGCAGGAAAAGATCACCAAGGAGAACCAGCGAATGCTGGACGAGCGAAAAGACCGCGTCGACGCAGCCCGTCGACGTGTTCGTGAGCTTAACAGCAGGTTCGCCGAGTGGTATTACGTGATCCCGGAGTCAACCTATCGTAAGTTGCGAATTTCGAGTGACGATCTGATCGAAAAACCTGCTTCGGCTGAAGCGACAGCACCCGAGCAGGTTGACCCGGCTTCCGCGGGTCCGGGCCTGCAACTACCAGGCCTTGGCAACTAAAGGATCTTCACTTCGCTGATTGAAGGCCTGTGACAAGACCGCGCTGGTGTACAAGCATTAGCTTGCTCCTTCCAACACCCGCAACCTAGAGGTTGTATACCAGCGATTACAGCATCGACTCGCGATAGCCCGGATGGTTTGGTTGAAACAGATCTTCTAACCAACGGGCACCTATGCCTGGCGATTGCGGCAACTGCATTTCGCCCGATACGATATCAACCGCACGGTCGATCAACATCGGGTACAGCGTGGCGATATGCGCTCGCACGGTTTCTTGAAATACGATTCCTGCATGACAACCTGCGACTTGAACTCCGGCCAGCAATGTGAAAGGCCCGGTGCAATCATGCATTAAAGTCGGCACATTATAAACCTGGGCCAAGTCAGCGATCCGGCGAGTTGCCGAAATACCGCCCACCCATGTCGGATCGATCATGATGTAGTCTGCTGCGCCGGCATCCAAAACTTGGCGATAGTGATCAGGTGACGTTAACATTTCGCTGACCGCGATCGGCACACGGCTATGCCGTCGGAACTCAGCCATCGTCGCCACACAATCTGGCCGCAAAATATCTTCCATCCACATCGGTCGCACTTCGACCATCGCATCGGCAATTTGCCGGGCGGCTGCGAGCGAGAAAAAACCGTGCCCGTCCAACATCAGTTCAATGCCGTCGCCTACGCGATCACGGATCTCGCGCATCGGCTTGAGCCCTTCGTCAATATCTCGCTGGGTCAGATGGTGTCCCCCTTGCCGCCTGTAAACGGCATCAAACGACCACATTTTCATACCGCGATAGCCTAGAGCCACCAATTCCTCGGCTAAATCACCGGGCGTATTTTGGCTGGCCCAATTATCTTCCAGCGGGCCCGGTTGGCCAGGGTCGCCGTGTCCCGGCCAACCCGATGCCGATGGTGTTCGACGATTCGAACGTCCATAAAACGGACCGCCACAGCTGTTGTAAACCGCAATGGCGTCGCGAACCGGGCCGCCCATCAGCCGCCAAATCGGTTGGCCAGATACTTGGCCCGCAATATCCCAAAGCGCCAAATCGATCGCTGATAATGCACGCAATTCGGCCCCGACACCACCAAACGCTGTGATCCGTTCGTATAAGAATCGCCAGTGGCTTTCGATCGCCAGGGCATCAGCCCCCAGCAATCGCGGCGCCATGAAATCATGAATCACCGCAGCTGCGGCAGTCGGAATATAATAAGTTTCACCGTGCCCGATGACCGGCAAATCATTTGCGGTGCCGGCGTCAGTCAATACCCGCAGCGCCAGCAGCCCTGGCATTACATCATGAGGGATCATCGTTTGTAATCCGACAATCCGCGGGCCGCGACGAAAAGCGTGCTGCTGGGTCGGTCCCGACGCACGCTGTAAATTATCGGTCAAAAGATCACTCTCCGCTAATCGCGTAAAGTTTCGAAGTCGATCGAATAAAAATGGAGCCGTTGGCCATTGCTGATGTCGCCCAATATCGATCGCCCCCCTCAGCGGGCAATCGATTGGTTGTGACCAGCTTAAACTCTGGACCTGATTCTAAAACAAACGTGTTGCCATCGGAATCTGGGCAAAAGATCTTTCCGTCGTGAGCCCACGGAGAAGCCCAAAATGCACCCCCTTTGGGCAAACGAGTCACATATGCGGTTTTACCCGTCTTTGCATCCAGACATGTTACGACTCCATCACGTTTGCCCAACAAATAAACATGTCCCTTGTATAACAAAGGTGACGATCGCCCGGGACCGTCGGAATTTGACGACCAAGCCACAAACTCGTTCGCCGTTTCACCCTCTTTCAGACTGATATCGCCTGTGGCACCCGTTCGAACGGCGAACATCCCGCCGCCGTCGCGGCCGACGTGCCCGACGATCAACATTTCATCATCACCAGCGGGAGACGAATTGACGCCCGAGCGGCCAAAGTTCAATTCCCACAGCAGTTCGCCGTTATTGGGGTTATAAGAACGGATCTTGCTTCCAGCGGTGATCAACTCAGTGCGATTGGCGTTCTTCCAGATGAGCGGTGTACCCCAATTCGACGGTTCATTGCGTGATTTCCTCCATTTCTCGTTACCGGTTACGATGTCCATCGCCACAATGAATGAGGATTCTTCGTTATCGATTTGCAAGCAGACCAAGCCGTCAATAATAACTGGGGAACTTGACGTTCCCCAATCATTGCGCATCTTATAGGTCCCGAGGTCTTTCGACCAAACCTCATTGCCATCCAGATCGAAACAGTAAATCCCGGTCATGCCAAAATAAGCGACGACATACTTGCCATCGGTGACCGGTGTCTCGGATGCGTAAGTGTTGTCGCGATGAGTGCGAATGGTCGGTTTCGCCGTCTTGGGCGTTTTGGACCAAAGTACCTTTCCCGTTTTTTCGTCAAGGCAAATCACCTGCCACTGGTGAACCGACGCTGGCGATTTGCCACCTTCGGAAACTGCCGTGGTTACGATCACCTTGCCTCCGGTGACGACCGGCGCGGCCCAGCCTTCGCCGGGTATCGACGCCTGCCAGCGAACATTTCTCTCTGGTTCCCACGAAGTTGGCAGCGTCACTTCGCTGCTCAGCCCGTTACCCTCAGGGCCACGAAACTGGAACCAGTCAGCCGCCAAGACGCTGGCACCACAGGAAACTGCGGCTGTTAAAATAAGGGCTTGAATCGGTCGGCGCATGAAAAACTCCCGGTTAATTTAAGATACAGTGGTCAATCCAACACGGTCTCCCCGCTTCGATCGAAGCAAGCACAAAGCCTATCCTGTCTGATTTATGATAGCGAGGCGACAATCGAGTCAACATTTGCCTACCAACCGCAACCATCGAGGTACAGAATGCCCCTCCGCCAGCTTGTGTTAATGCTCTTTACTCTGTTGGCTTTCCAGCCTCTGTTGGCTAAATCGCCCACAACCATCAAGGTGATTACCCATAATGTCTGGTACGGATTCACCAAAAAATCGGAACCTCGCCATGCCAATTGGCGCAAATGGATGAACAGCGAACAACCCGACGTTGTCGCTCTTCAAGAGTTGAATACTTATACCGACGAAAAGTTGGCCAGCGACGCAAAATCATGGGGACATTCGTATTCGGTCCTACTGAAAGAAGACGGCTTTGCGACTGGCATCACGTCCCGGTTTCCAATAACCGATGTGGCAAGAATCCGTGAAGGGATGCACCACGGTTTACTGCGTTGCCGCATCGAAGGCATTTGGTTTTATGTGATTCACTTTCACCCGTCGGATTACGTCCGCCGTGTTGAAGAAGCAACCCTCTTGGCCAAAGACATCGAGCAGTTGGGTGAACAGAATCCGCGAATCGTCTTGGCAGGTGACTTTAACGGCTTTTCGCCCGTTGATCGCGAGCATTATGCATCCGATCCGAAGCTGGTCCCGTTTTTTCAGATGCTGGACCAACGCAACCCGAACTCGCGTAATTTAAACAACGGCCAAATGGACTACGAGGGGATCGAGGCAATCTTAAAGCAAGGTTTCATGGATTTGGTCGCACGGTTCCGTTCGCCTGACGACAGCTTTGTCGGCACTTTCCCAACTCGATTGGTCAGCGATGAAGATCACGGAACCGATCGACGGCTCGACTATATTTTTGTATCGCCAAATCTTACAAGTCAGGTACAGTCCGCGAAAATTTTACGAGACGACATCACGGAACTACTGTCTGATCATATTCCGGTTACGGCAACGATCAGCCTAAGAAGCGAGGATACGAACCTGCCAGAAATTCCGACTAAGGACGCCAATGTTTTTATCGGTCAACCGAAACTGGTCCAAGAACACGGTGCAGGCGAAGGCCCAGCTTGGCATCCAGAGCTCGGCTTGATGACAAGCGGCGACGGAAACATCAACCTGCGAAACAAGCAGGGTATCCGTTCCGTTTACCGCATTAGCGCCGGCTCCAACGGTTTGATCTTTGACCGCACCGGACGTTTGATCATCTGCGAACCGGTGCGTCGTCGTGTCACGAGAATCCAAGCCGATGGCAAAACGACTGTTCTTGCCGAAACGTTCAGCGGAATGAAGTTCAATCAACCGAACGACCTGACGATCGATTCCAAAAATCGCATCTATTTTTCTGATCCGAATTATGGCGATCGATCGGCGATGGAATTAGTTGACGAAGCTGGCAAGCATGTCGAAGGTATCTACCGTATCGATGTCGACGGGAAGGTCACCAGAATCATTACTCACGAAGTCGACCGCCCCAACGGTTTGGTCGTAACCCAAGACGATCAATTTCTGTATGTGGCCGACAACAATAACTCTGCTGGCGGGGCGAGAAAATTGTGGCGATTTCGTTTAACTGCCGAAGGGAATGTCGACGCTTCGACTCGCAAAATGATTTACGACTGGGGTACGACACGTGGCCCAGACGGGATGAAACTCGATTCGCTTGGGCGTTTGTATGTCGCCGCAGGACTGAATCGGCCAAACCCACCACACGAAACAGCTGATAATCCGACAGCAGGCGTATATGTTTTCTCACCTGCGGGTGACTTGTTGGATTTCGTAAACATTCCACGCGATGAAACAACGAATTGTGCGTTCGGCGACAATGACCTCAAAACGCTCTACATCACCGCTGGCGGAACGCTGTGGAGTATACGGACGTCGACCAGCGGTAAGCCGCCATGGCCGTAAATGTCCCCGGAATAGTCGCAGCGAAGCTGCTGCGGTTCAAAGGTATCTTTGCGTCCCTGTCGTAGCGGCTGTGCCACATCATGCCTGCAACGCATAGGACTCATGAGATGAATGCATTGGATTAATGGTGCTTATTGGCCAATACTTGCACTGTGTTGGCCGATCGGTCTGCATTGAATGCGTTCAGTTACTTGTTCCTATCGTAGGATGACCCATGAAAACGAAGAGACGTTTTGCCCGCCTGATGTCCAGCGGTGCGTTGTTATGCTTCGCCACAACCGGTGTTGCCCAGACTCCGGGCACCGGCTCGACCAGCGGCGAAAAGCCGCCAGTGGTGAAAGGCGAAGCGGCGGCGGAACAGTGCCCCGTCATTGGCGGATCGATGCGTCCGTCCTCCCAGCGTCACACAGCAGCCGGCAGTATGACCACCCGCGACTGGTGGCCGAATCAATTGAACCTTTCAATTCTTCATCAGAACTCGCCCAAGGGAGATCCGATGGGCGAAGGTTTTGACTACGCGAAAGAGTTTCAATCGCTCGACTTGAGCGCCGTCAAGCAGGACATCAAGGAATTGATGACGACTTCGCAAGACTGGTGGCCAGCCGATTACGGCCACTATGGCCCTTTGTTCATTCGTATGGCTTGGCACAGCGCCGGTACCTATCGCGTTTCGGACGGTCGTGGTGGGGCCAGCTATGGAACGCAGCGTTTCGCGCCGCTGAACAGTTGGCCCGATAACGCGAACCTTGATAAAGCACGCCGTCTGTTGTGGCCAATCAAGCAAAAGTATGGCAAGAAGATCTCTTGGGCCGACTTGATGGTGTTGACCGGAAACGTCGCACTGGAATCAATGGGCTTTAAGACGTTCGGGTTCGCAGGTGGCCGAGCGGATGTTTGGGAACCACAAGAAGACATTTATTGGGGCCCGGAAAGCGAATGGCTAGGTGACGGCCGATACACAGGTGATCGTGATCTAGAAAACCCCTTGGCCGCCGTTCAAATGGGTTTGATCTATGTCAATCCAGAAGGTCCCAATGGCAAACCAGATCCACTCGCTGCGGCGATCGACATTCGCGAAACGTTCGCCCGTATGGCAATGAATGATGAAGAGACCGTAGCTTTGATCGCCGGTGGCCACACGTTTGGTAAGGCTCATGGCGCGGCCAGCCCCGAAGGCAACGTGGGCCCCGAGCCCGAAGGCGCGGGTATCGAAGAGCAAGGTCTGGGCTGGAAGAACAAGTTCGGTAAAGGCAACGCCGCCGATACGATCACCAGCGGACTCGAAGGCGCTTGGACATCGACACCGATCGAGTGGTCCAACGGCTATTTCGATAACCTCTTCGCTTACCAATGGAAGCTCGTAAAGAGTCCTGCAGGGGCTTGGCAGTGGGCCCCCGAAGACGCATCCGCCAAGGGCACCGTTCCCGATGCTCATGACGATTCAAAGTCCCATGCGCCGATGATGTTCACAACCGACATGGCGCTAAAGCTGGATCCAGCATATGAAAAGATCTCGAAGCGATTTCACGAAAACCCAGACGAATTTGCCGCCGCATTCGCCAAAGCTTGGTACAAGTTAACCCACCGCGACATGGGGCCGGCTTCTCGTTGCCTTGGGCCCGAAGTCCCAGAACCGCAAGTGTGGCAAGACCCAGTACCAGCAGTCGATCATCGGTTGATCGGAGAGAAGGAAATAGCGGAACTTAAAGGTAAAATTCGCACAGCCGGCCTGTCGGTTTCACAGTTGGTATCGACCGCATGGGCATCGGCTGCGACGTATCGCGGAACCGACAAACGCGGTGGTGCCAACGGAGCGCGTTTACGTCTTGCGCCTCAGAAGGACTGGGAAGTGAACAATCCGCCAGAGCTTGCAAAGGTTTTGCGTACACTCGAGAAGATTCAGGCCGACTTCAACGCGTCGCGAACGGATGGTGTGAAGGTTTCGTTAGCAGACTTAATCGTCCTGGGCGGTTCCACTGCGGTCGAAGCGGCATCGTTCAAGGCTGGCCATCGGATTGAACTGCCGTTCTCCCCTGGGCGCACCGATGCGACGCAGGAGATGACGGATGTTGAATCGTTTGCGGTGTTGGAGCCCGCAATCGATGGATTCCGCAATTACTTTGGCAACAAGCACGACCGTCCTGCTGAAGAATACCTGGTCGACCGCGCTCATCTTTTGACGCTATCAGCGCCCGAAATGACAGCACTGGTCGGCGGTATGCGAGTGTTGAAGACGAATGTAGGCTTTGCCGATTTAGGTGTCTTCACCAAACGCCCCGGCGTACTGACCAACGATTTCTTCGTCAACTTGCTTGATCTGGAAACCCAGTGGGAAAAGTCGAAGGTTTGCGACCATTTCTTTGAAGGGCGTGATCCAAAAACGGGCGAAGTGAAGTGGACCGGATCGCGTGTCGACTTGGTTTTCGGTTCAAACTCGCAATTGCGCGCGATCGCCGAGGTTTATGCCGCAGATGACGGACAAGAAAAGTTTGTCAAAGATTTCGCAGCGGCTTGGACCAAGGTGATGAACCTTGACCGATTCGATCTGGCTCCCGAGGCTCGCACTGTCGCAACGCCGTTAGCAGTGCATTAATCACTTGACGTAGGTTGCATTTCATCGAAGGCCGCTCGATCATCCAATCGAGCGGCTTTTTTGCTAGATTCTATTTGAGCGCAGAAACAGATGGCTAACGAGATATGATTGTGAAACGAAAATCATTGATCAATATCCGTCATCTCGGTCGCGTTCAACAGGAAAGATTTTCTGGGGTAGGACCGAATCGCCCTTTCACCAAGCAGTTGAAGCCAAATGCGTTGGCCGGTCGCCCCGGCGGATTCAATGTCGCGAGGAAATGACACGCTCCATTGCACTCGTATATCAAGTGTTTTATCGACTGTTTCACCAGCTATCACAAACTTAAAAACGTTGCCGTCCGCACCAAAACTGAGCAACGAATCACCAGCTTCCCAAATGATTTTGCTGCACCTACCGCGATGAATTTTTCTGCTCCCAATCGGCTTCCACGATTCCACATCAAGCACCAACAAGTCTCCGGCCATGTTGCCAACCGCCAGGTAGCGACCATCAGGACTAACGGATAGGCATGTTGCGATTTCGCCGTTGGCATCCGCAGGTGTTTGATTCAAAGCAACACTAAGATCAGCTTTCAGTTTCAAGACAGAACCGTTTCTGGTGCCGATGTAGACATGCTTGCTATCGCTTGATATGCATGTCAATGCGCCTCGGCCAGTCATCACATCACCCGCACCGCCATCGTTCCAAGTCGTGATTTCGTCACCTTGGCCAAGATCGACAGCGGTCAAAATGTCAATTGAGTTAGCCCCCATTCCGCTGGGTGACACGGACAAAAGTCTTCCGACATGGTGATTATCAAAGTTGGCTGCTCGCACGGCAAGCGTCTCTTTCGGTGCGATTACCGACCCCTCATTTGTGGTTTGCAACCGAAATTGGTAGCCGACGTTTCCCGTCGCGATACTGAAAAACAATCCAACTTTTCCATCGTCCGAAACGACTGTCTGCGCAAGATTGCGGTCTTGCATCGCTTGCCAGTTGACGCGTCGATCGCGAATCAGAACACCATTTGTCAGGGAGCATTTAAAAATGACC